>NZ_JBEHZD010001010.1:0-1290 GCF_040240285.1 Streptomyces sp. HSW2009
GCCACCACCAGCGCCCGCACCAACGTGGCGAGCGCCGCCGCGTCCGCTGCCGTCGCCGGCACGTCCAGGGCCCGGAACTCCACCGTCGGCAGATGCTCGCAGGGCCGCACGTCCCAGAAGAGGTTCCCCACGTCAACGAGGACGCCGGTGGCCCGCAGACCGGCCACCGTGCGCGCGTACTGCTCCAGACCGCTGAAGTACGGGGGCGGGCCGCTGACGGGCCAGCCGTTCTTGACGACGGTGCGCCAACTCGCGTAACCGGTGTCCCGGCCGTACCAGTACGGCGAGTTCGCGCCCATCGCCGTCAACAGCGGTATCCACGGCCGCAGGTGGTTGCCGACCAGCACCGCATCGCCCCGGTCCGGCACCTGCACGTGGACGTGGAGCGCGGACAGGACGAAGTCGTCACCCAGCGCCCGGAAGGTGCTGGCACCCAGCCGGTGGCGCGCGTCGTCCAGGACGGGAGCGGGACCGTACGGGCCGAGCACCGGCGTACCGGACGGCACCAGCCGCACCCCCTCCGCCACCGCGGCCGAAGCGAGCCCGGTCCGCACGCGCAGCAGGTGCGCGAGGAGTTCGTCGTACGTGGCACAGGGCGGCGTCCGCCCCTCCACCTGGTACTCCGTGAACTCCTCGGCCACCAACTCCTCCAACTGCTTGCGCGCCCGCGCCACCACGCGCACCCCCGCCGGCCGGACCGCCCGACTACCGGGCGCGACCACAAAGAACTCCTCCTCCACCCCCATGCTCGGCTGCGTCTCGCTCCTACTGCTCATGACACCTGCCCGGGCTCCGACGGGGGTGCGGCGGGGATGCGCCGCGGTCTTGTACGGGGGCTCGTACGGCAGCCCTGTACGGCAGTCCTGTACGGGGCCTCGTACGCCGATCCAGTACGGCGATCCCATACGCCGATCCCGTACGCCGATCTCGTACGTCCGGTTGTGGTGGTCCCGTTCGGCCGGCCAACCCACCGGGCCCACCTCCGTAGGGGCGGGCCCGCCCGGACCCGCCTCCCACGCGGCCGTTCCAGCATGGCCCGGTCCGCGCCGACCAGCACGTTGACCGCACGGGGAGCGGCGTGGGGTGGGCTGGGTGCCGTTGCGCGGGTCGGGGTGTCGTCGGGTCGGGTCGGGTTGGAGTGGGCTGGGCCGGGGTGCCGTGGGTGGGACCGGCCGCGGGGGGGGCCCGCCCCCCCCCCCCCCCCCCCCCCCCCCCCGGGCCCCCCCCCCCCCCCCCCCCCCGCCCCCCCCCCCCCCCCCCCCCCCCCCCCCGCCCCCCCCCCCCCCCCCC
>NZ_JBEHZD010001011.1:0-1282 GCF_040240285.1 Streptomyces sp. HSW2009
GGGGGGCGTGGGGGGCGCGGGGGGGGGGCGTGGCTGTGCGCGGGGGGGGGGGGGGCGGGGGGGGGCCCCCGCTCCCGCGTGTCGCGTACGGGCCGGGTCTGCGGTCCGGCAGGTGGCTGCCGGGGCCGGGTGTTCGCCGGCCTCGGCGTCGCCGGGCGGTGGGTGGGGTGGAACTCAGTGGAGCCGGTGGAGCCAGCGGGGTCAGTGGGGTCGGGGTGGCGTGCGGGGGCGCGCGCCGGGGTGGGTCACAGGTGGGCGAGCTTCTCCAGGACCGGCGCCGCGGCGCGCAGCGTGGCCCACTCGTCCTCGTCGAGCTGCCCAGCGAGCTCCGCCAGCCAGGCGTTGCGCTTGCGGCGGCTCTCCTCCAACATCGCCTCCGCCCGCTCCGTCTGGGAGACGACCTTCTGTCGGCGGTCTTCGGGGTGTGGTTCCAGCCTGACCAGCCCCTTGGCTTCGAGCAGCGCCACGATGCGGGTCATCGACGGCGGCTGGACGTGCTCCCTGCGGGCGAGCTCGCCCGGGGTGGCCGAACCACAGCGGGCGAGGGTGCCGAGCACCGACATCTCGGTCGGGCTGAGCGACTCGTCGACCCGCCCGCCACGGCCGCCGTCGGCCGTGAGGGGATGGTGCTTGAGGCGCCGGGAGAGGCGCATCACGGCGGATCGCAGTGCGTTCACGGCGGCAGCGTCGTCGCCGGTCAGATCAGGCATGTAGTTAGCGTAACTCATTACACTGCCTAACAAAACCCCTTAACGTTTCGCGCCCGAATCACCCATACGAGTGATCTCGCGCCATAAAGCGGACGACCGACGCCCCTCCCCCGGCGACGCTGTTCCGCATGGGATCAAAGGTGCTCAGCCTGCGGATCGACGGGGAGTTGCTGGACCGGATCAGGCAACATGCCGGCAAGCGCGGCATGAGCGTGCAGGAGTACGTCGTCAGGACGCTCGTCCGGGAGGACTTCGACGAACGTTTTCACGCATCCGTGGACGAAACGGCCGCCTTCTACGACGAGCCGGGCGCCCCCTCGACGCCGTCGGCCACCGGCCCGCGCTGAACCGCCTCCGCGCAACCGCCTCCACGTACGGGCTCCTCGCTCGCCCCCGCGCGCGTGCGAGCCACGAACCCGGGTGGTGGCTCATCCCGCTGCGGTGGCGCTCGCCCCCGCGCGCGTAACAAGCCACGCGGCCCCGGTGGGGTCGGGCCCCCGACGGCACGGGGGGGGGCCCGGGGGGGGGGCCCGGGGGGGGGGGCCCCCCGGGGGGGGGGCGGGGGGGGGGGG
>NZ_JBEHZD010001012.1:0-1282 GCF_040240285.1 Streptomyces sp. HSW2009
ACCGCAGCCCCTGCGGCCAGGCCCGAACGCCGACCCCAGCTTTGACCCCGGCCCGCGCTGCCGGCCGCGCCTACCCCCGCCCCCCGGGTGCGTTTTATCGTCCTCTCGCACGGCTTCGGCTCGTCCCTTGAGGGGTACGGGCCACTGGCCGACTTCTGGGCCGCGTACGGCTTTGTGGTCGTCCAACCCACGCATCTCGACGCGCGGGCCCTCGGGCTGCCCCAGGACGACCCGCGCACCCCGGACATCTGGCGCTGGCGCATCCGTGACATGGTCCAAGTCGTCGACAGTCTGGGGGAGTTGGAGTCTGCGGTGCCGGGGCTCGACGGCCGGGTCGACCACCGGCGGATCGCCGTGGCCGGCCACTCCTTCGGCGGCCAGACCGCCGGCGCCCTGCTCGGGCTGCGCGTCCTCGACCCGGTCAGCCGGCAGGGCCCCGACCTCTCCGACGCACGGGTCACCGCGGGCGTGCTGCTGGCCACGGCCGGCACCGGCGGGGCCGACCTCTCGCCGTTCGCCGCCGAGCACTTCCCCTTCCTGCACCCGAGCTTCGCGCACCTGACCACCCCGGCCCTCGTCGTCGCCGGCGACCGGGACGACTCGCCGCTCTCGGTCCGCGGGCCCGACTGGCTGACCGACGCGTACGCCCTGAGCCCGGGTGCGGAAAGCCTGCTCACCCTGTACGGGGCGGAACACTCGCTCGGTGGCATCGCCGGCTACGAGGTGCGCGAGACCACGGACGAGCACCCCGGGCGCGTCGCCCTGGTCCAGCGGGCCACCTGGGCCTATCTGCGCCACGCGCTCGGCATCGAGGACGACAGTTGGGCGGCGGTGCGCCGGGCGCTGGCGCGTGATGCGGAACCGCTCGGGCGCATCGAGTCCAAGTAGGCCCCGGGGCGCGGCGACCGCGCCCGGACGCCCGCCCCGGCCGCACCGCACGGTGTTGCCGCCGGATGAACCAGGGTGAACGCCGATGAACACCCTGTGCCGGTGTGCGACCGGGCCCCGCGCCCGTCCGGCGCCGGCCGCGGATGGGGCGCGGGGCGCCGGGACGCCCGCGGCAGCCGAGGGAAACGCCAGCTCACCTCCGGGTGGGACGAGGTGGCGGCGACGTCACCGAGGCGGGCCGCGAGGTGGCAGGGCGGGCCGTGGGGCGGGCGCGCCGCAGCTCCCGGCCGCCGGTGGGGGGGAAAAGAAAGGGGGGGGGGGCCACGAGACGGACTCCGATGGGGGGTTGGGGGGGGGGGGGGTAAAAAAAAAAGGGGGGGGGGGGGGGGGGGGG
>NZ_JBEHZD010001013.1:0-1270 GCF_040240285.1 Streptomyces sp. HSW2009
CGCGCCCCCCCCCCGGCGCCCCCCCCCCCCCCCGCGCCCCCCGGGCCCCCCCCCCCCGGCCGGGCCCGGGGCCCCCCCCCGGGGCGGGCGGCCGGGCGGGCGAGTGGCCCGTCAGCGCACCGGCCCGTACGGCGGTTGCGCGGGCCAGCCCTGTGCGTCGTCCATCAGGTCCAGGTCCGGCGGCACCAGGGTGGTCGATGCCACCAGGCCCTTGAGCAGGTTGTGCAGCAGGGTGTTGTCGGACGGGCGCTCGTCCGGGTTGTCGTGGATGAGCGGGTACTTGAAGCCGGTGCGGTGCAGGCGGCGGCGCACCGCCTCCACCCGGTACTCGATCTTGCGGGCGGTCCAGCCGCCGTCCGGGCGCAGGAAGCCCAGTTGTTCGGCCGCCCGGCTGTAGGTCAGCGGACGCGGGTCCGGCTCGTACTCCAGGTAGTGCTGGCCGAGGACCACCAGCAGAAGCCGTTCTTCGTCGCTGAGCACCCACCGCTCGGGCCGTACGGTGTCCGCCCGGCGGCTGGAGACCGGCCCCCGGTCGTCGTGGTCGGTGACGTACAGCTCGACCAGGTGTTCCCGGTGGCCCGAGCCCTGGACGAACAGCGGGGTGTAGCCGGTGGCCAGCGGGATGGGTTCGGAGCTGGTGTGCATCATGCGGCCCTCGGGCAGCCGGACGAGCTGCTGGCCGGTGTTGCGCAGCCACCAGCCGCCGGCGCGGAAGGTCAGTTCGCCGTGCCGCCGGCTCACCCGCCGGTCGTCCACGCCCACCCCCAGGTCCGTACCCGGCTTCTCGCCGCGCCCGAAACGCACGGTCAGACCCGGCCGCGGCAGGGCGGTGAGATCGCCGCAGACGGTGCGTGCGTGCAGCGTGCCGGGGCGGCTGGGTGGGACGCCGCGGGCCAGGCTGTCCGAGCCGTTCATCGCCGTCTCCTTGAGATCGTGGTGCCACTCGTACGAGACTCGGTGCCAGGGCCCCCGTGCACCGCTGACGCCTGCCGCACCCGGGCACCCCGAGGGCCGCGCACGCGCCCTTCGGAGCATGGTCCTCCCACCGCTTTGGGACCCCTCCAAACTCCTTACGGGCAGGCTGTCTTGCGGACGCCCGGCGGTTGTTCTTCGGGCGCGCACGCCCGCGGCGCCAGCACCCTACGCCCGCCGCGGCCGAGCCCCCCCCCCGGGGGGGGGCCCCCCCCGCCGCGGGCGGCGCGGTCGAGGACGGACTGCAAATCGGCGTTCTCCGTCACCGGGGCGTCCCTTCCGGGGGGTTAGATACGGA
>NZ_JBEHZD010001014.1:0-1265 GCF_040240285.1 Streptomyces sp. HSW2009
GGGGCGGGGGGGGGCCGCGGCCAGGGGCCGGGCGGCCCGGCGGCGTCCGGGTGGGACGGCCGCCGGGCCCGGTGGTCACCGTGCGCTGGTCATGGCGCCGCGGCCACAGCCCGGGTGGTCACGGCTCGCCGGTCACAGCTCGGTGGTGACCGCGCAGTGGCTACTGCTGGTCGGTGGACTCCGTGGAACCCTTCGGCCCCACGGACTCGGCGGCCGTGGTGCCGAAGCGGGCCGTCGTCTCGTCCTGGTGCAGGCGTTGCAGACCGGCCTTCTCCAGCACCCGGACGGATGCGGGGTTGGCCAGTTCCACGTTGGCGTGGACCGTGTGGACCTCGGGGGCCGTCAGGGCGAACCCCACGATGGCCCGGGCCGCCTCGGAGGCGTAACCCCGTCCGCGACGCGATGCGACGACCCCGTACCCGAACTCGACGTGTCCGTCGGCCGGCGGCCAGAAGAGGCCGATGGCGCCCACCACCTGGCCGGTTTCGCGCTCGATGATCTGGCGCTGGCCGTAGCGGCCCAGGCCGTCCGGGTGGGTGGTGAGGTAGCCGGCGATGACGCTGTCGCCCTCGGCGGGGAAGTCCTCCGCCCAGTGCGCGCGCCGTACGGACTCCACGACCGCGGCGACCTCGGCCACGGACCACTGCCGCAGCAGGAGGCGCTCGGTGACGAGGTCCGTGGCGATCGGCTCGGCGGCCGGTGCGGGTGCGTCGGCTGAGGCGGCGGCGGAACCAGCGGAATTAGCAGACATGTGACACTCCTGGTCGTGGAACGACCGGGCCGCTCAGCAGCCGCGGCGACCCGGAAAAGGGCATGCTGAGGACGTCATGGGCCGGGCCATATGCATCAACCTCCCTGATCGGCGCGGGGCGGACCACCACATAAGTTGTCGGGTACACGCCGGCTCGGATAAGTGATCAACATACCAGTCGGGGTGTGTCGAGCCCGGGGACGGGCGCCGCACCGTGGTCGGCCTCCCGCTGGCGCCGCGTACGGGTGACCGCCGGCGTCCCCGGGGTGATCTCGGGGCGACCGTGTCGGATCTCGTAGGGGGCGATCGATGGACGGGCAGGGCCGGGTGACGATGACTGACGGGGCGCGGCTGTGGTGGACGGTGCGGGGGGATGTCGGGCGGCAGCCGCCGGTGGTCCTGCTGCACGGCGGCCCCGGACTGCCGGACTACCTGGGCGGGGGGGGCGCCCCCGGGGGCCCGCCCCCCGCCCCCCCCCCCGGCCCCCCCCCCCCGCCCCCGCCCCCCGCCCCGG
>NZ_JBEHZD010001015.1:0-1264 GCF_040240285.1 Streptomyces sp. HSW2009
CCACCTTGACCAACACAGGTTGTCGCGGCGGCTGGTCCTGTGGTTTATATGACCCAGCGACTGGGGGAGGGCTTAGAACTCGTCGGCGCCGTTGCGCAGCTCCGGGGTCCAGTAGCCGGTGGCCCACTTGGCCGGGTCGACGCTGATGCCCTCGGCACCGGGCGCGACGACGCTGTCCATGCCGGCGCCGCCCTCCAGCGTGACGGTGAACTCCTTCACCGTCTCGGTGCTCTCCTTCCGGCCGCCCTCGGAGAGGCGGACCGCGGCGTAGGCGGAGCCACCCGGCTGCACGACGACCTGGCCGGCCGGCTTGCTCTTGGCGACGGCCGGGACGATGCCGTGGGCGTTGTCCAGGAAGTGGATCTTCGGGAAGCCGACCATCAGGCAGGGGTTGCCGGTGGTGTTCTTCGCCGTGAGGGTCAGGTGGGTGTAGGGCGGGCCGTCGACGGTGGCGGCGCTGATCGAAAGCTGCGAGGCCTGGCACGGGACGAGGCCCTTGTTGCTGGAGCCCTTGCCGCCGGAGGTCGTGGCCTGGTCGCTGCCGCCGCTCTTGCTCGGCGTCTGGGCCTGGTCGGAGCCGCCTTGGCTGGAGCCGCCGGCGCTGCTGTTGCTGCCGCCGCCCTGGCTCTGCTCGCCGCTCTGGCCGCCGGACGTGCTCTGCTGCTGGCCGCCACTCTGCTCGGTGGAGCCCTGGCCCTTGTCGGTGCCCTGGTCCTGGCCACCGCTCTCCGCGGGGGCGCTGGCGGCCGGCGAGGAGGACTTGGTGTCCTTGGAGTCTTCCCCGTTGCAGGCGGTGAGCGCCAGGGAGAGCATCGCGGCGGTGGCGGCGGTCAGGACGGCGGTGCGGTTACGGAAGGTACGCATGGTGTTTTCCCCCAGAAGGAAGGTCGGAACGGTGGTTGCCCGGTCATTGGCATCCGCCCCTGACCTGCTGACATCTACGATTCTGCGGGGCGTCGCTCACGTTCCACTGCCGCACCGCTGACGTTCCGCTGACGTGCGGACTCCGCGATTCCGCGCCCACCGCTAACGCTCCGCGAACCACACGCCGCGTAGGCAGGCGCGAGCCGTACGGGACCGTGGGCCCGGGGGCTGGGGGCTGGGTGTGGGGGCGGGGGTCAGGAGCCAGGCACGGGGGGCCGGCGCCGCGCCGGGGCCCCGGGTGTGGGTTCGGGGCCCCCGGCGCGGGGGGGGGGGGCGGGGCGGGGGGGGGGGGTGGGGGGGGCGGTGGGTTTGTGGGGGGGCGGGGTTGTAGGTTGCGGGG
>NZ_JBEHZD010001016.1:0-1262 GCF_040240285.1 Streptomyces sp. HSW2009
GAACTGCACGCCGGGCTGCTGGCCGGGTGCCTGTTGCTGGTGCTCACGGTGTGCGCGCTGGCTGTGCGGTCAGTGACCGCCCGGAAGGCGCCCGGAACGCGCCCACCCGGAGCCGGGGGCCGTGGGGGGCCGCCGGGGATGCCGGGGATACCGGGGATACCGGGGATACCGACCGTACGGGCGCATGAAGCCCGTACGTGCGCCCGTACGCACATCTGTGCGCGTCCATGCAGCAGGATGGAGGCCGTGACTCCAGCTACCGAGCAGCCCAAGCAGCCCGAACCCGCGACGTCCGCGGGCGCGGAGCCCATGCCCGTGGCACCCACCGTGCCCCGGCTCATCGCCACCGACCTCGACGGCACCCTGTTGCGCGACGACAAGACCGTGTCCGAACGCACCGTCGCGGCGCTGGCCGCGGCCGAGGCCGCGGGCATCGACGTCTTCTTCGTCACCGGCCGCCCGGCCCGCTGGATGAACGTCGTCAGGGACCACCTGCACGGCCACGGCCTGGCCATCTGCGCCAACGGGGCGGCCGTCGTCGATCTCCACCAGGGCATACGGTTCGTCCTGGTACGCCCCCTGCGCGCCGAGGACGCACTCGCCGTCGTACGGGCGCTGCGCGCCGCCGCCCCCGGCACCACGTTCGCCGTCGAGCGCACCGGCGGCATCCACCACGAGCCGGCCTACCCGCCCCTGTCGTTCGACCCGTCCACGAGCATCGGCCCGGTCGACAAGCTGCTGTCCGAGGACGCCGACCAGGCGGAGCTGCCCGTCCTCAAGCTGCTCGCCCACCACCCCGACCTCGCCCCGGACGACTTCCTCGCCCTGGCCCGCGCCTCCGCCGGGCAGCACGCGACGTTCACCCGCTCCAGCCCCAGCGCCCTCCTGGAGATCAGCGCGCTCGGCGTCAGCAAGGCCAGCACGCTGGAGCAGTGCTGCGCCGAGCGGGGCATCACCCGCGACCAGGTGATGGCGTTCGGGGACATGCCCAACGACGTGGAGATGCTGAACTGGGCCGGCATGTCGTACGCGATGGCCAACGCACACCCCGAGGTCCTCGCCGCGACCAGCCGGCACGCCCCGGGCAACAACGAGGACGGCGTGGCGCGCGTGATCGAGAGCGTGCTCGGCCGGTAGCCGCCCGGGGTCGCGCCGGGGCCCGGCGCGGGGGGGGCGGGGGGGGCCGGCGGGGGGGGGGGCCCGGCCGGGGGCGGGGGGGGGGCCGGGGGGCCGGGCGCCCGGCGGGCCGCCGCCGGCCCCCC
>NZ_JBEHZD010001017.1:0-1259 GCF_040240285.1 Streptomyces sp. HSW2009
GGCCCCCGGGGGGGCGGGGGCCCCCGGGGGCGGGGGGGGGGGCGCGGGGGGCGGGGGGGCGGGGCCGGGGGGGGGGGGCCGCCGGGCCCGCGGGGCGCCACACTTTTCGTACCATTGACCTTTTGGCTGCGCAGTACGGGCTGAGCAGCGAGCAGGCTGAGCAGCAGCGAGCAGTAAGAGACAGGTGACCCATGGCCGGTAACAGCCAACGCAGGAACCGCCGCACGTCCAACAAGAAGGGCGCGACGGTCGGCAGCGGCGGCAAGCGGCGCCGGTCCCTGGAGGGCAAGGGGCCGACCCCGCCCGCCGAGATGCGTAAGGGGCACGTCAAGCAGCGCGTGGCCAACGCCAAGGCGCGGAGCGCGGCGAAGCGGCCAGCGCCGCGCCGCGGCGGCCCCAAGGGCACCAACGAGCTGGTCGTGGGGCGCAACCCGATCGTGGAGGCGCTGCGCGAGGGCGTGCCGGCGACCGCGCTGTACGTGCAGCAGTTCATCGACAGCGACGAGCGGGTGCGCGAGGCGATCCAGCTCGCCACCGAGCGCGGCGGCATCAACCTGATGGAGGCGCCGCGCCCGGAGCTCGACCGGATGACGAACGGCCTGAACCACCAGGGCCTGGTCCTCCAGGTGCCGCCGTACGACTACGCCCACCCCGAGGACCTGGCCAGCGCGGCCTTCGACGACGGCGAGGACCCGCTGATCGTCGCGCTCGACGGGGTCACCGACCCGCGGAACCTGGGCGCGGTCGTGCGTTCGGTCTCCGCGTTCGGCGGCCACGGCGTGGTGGTGCCCGAGCGGCGCGCGGCGGGCATGACGGCCGGCGCCTGGAAGACCTCGGCCGGCACCGCGGCGCGTACCCCGGTCGCCCGCGCCACCAACCTCACGCGCGCGCTGGAGAGCTACCAGAAGGCCGGCATCACGGTCATCGGCCTCGACGCGGAGGGCGAGGCCGAACTCGGCGAGGTCCAGGCCCTGGACGGCCCCCTCGTCATCGTCGTCGGCAGCGAGGGCAAGGGCCTCTCCCGGCTCGTCAGCGAGACCTGTGACCTGCGCGTACGGATCGCAATGCCCGGCGGCGCGGAGTCGCTGAACGCGGGCGTGGCGGCCGGCGTGGTGCTGTACGAGGCGGCTCGCCGCCGCAGGGGCTGAGCCCCCGGCCCGGCCGGCCCGGCCGGCCGGGCCCCGGGGGGGGGGGGGGGGGGGGGGGGCGGGGGGGGGGGGGGGGGGGGGGGGGGGGGGGGGGGGGGGGGGGGGGGGGGG
>NZ_JBEHZD010001018.1:0-1247 GCF_040240285.1 Streptomyces sp. HSW2009
CGGCCGGGTCGGGGCGCCCCAACGCCTCGACACCGGCCCGCCCGGCACCGCCCCGCACGGCGCACATCGCGCCGGCGGCCGGCCCGCGATCTGCCATGGCCATGACGAATTGGTGCGGACCAATCGCGCCCGGGCCGTTCCCGTACGGACCCATCGCGTGCTGGCCGACCTCGTACGGATCAATCCCGTGCTGACCGATCTCGCACGGATCGATCCCGTACGGCCGGCGCTCCCCCGCCTCGCGCGCGTTGGCTGCACGGACGGGCAGGGCCGCCGAGAGCGCGTCACCGGCCGCCCGGGGGCACGGAACGGCCGGGGCGAGCGAGCCGGGAGCAGCGTCAGAGCCGGCGGTACGCGGGGTGTCAGGGCCGGCGGACGGCGCGGGCCCGGGCCGGTGGTGCACAGCAGGCCGGCGGTGCCCCGTGAGGCAGTGCTGGCCGGTGGGCCGGTGTTGGTCGGTGCGTCGGTGCTGGCCGGTGGGCCGGTGCTGGTCGGTGCGTCGGTGCTGGTCAGTGGTCGTGCCGCGGTGGGGCGTCAGGTGCCCCGTCGCTGCTGCCCGGAGGTGGGCAGGGGTCATCGCCATGTGTCCTTCCTGGGTTCCGGCATGCCGCGTGGGCAGGCCGGCTCCGGCCGTCAACGGGACGCGCCGGAGGGGGAACTGCCGGGTGGGGACGGGCCGTCAGACGACGGCAGGCCGTGGCGGACCACGGGTGGCGATGACATGGACGAGCAGCAGGCGCCGCGGCCGGTGGGCCTCGTGCGCCCGGCCCCGGCGGCCGTGTTCGGGCAGGGGCCCGGGGGCGGTGTCGCCGAAGAGTACGTACAGCGGGGCGAAGAGCCAGCCGGCCAGCGCCCGGCCGACCCGGAACGCGGCCTGCTCCCCGCCGCACAGCCAGGCCCCGCAGACCAGCGCGACGACCAGGTGGGCGCTCCACATGCCGAGGCCGCCGTGCCCGTCGTGCAGGGCCATGGTGTGGGCGGAGGTCATGACGTCCTGGCCCAGGTCGGTCATCTGCTGGCCGACGCCGAGCCGGTTGCCGCCGGTGGGGCTCGCCCCGGCGGCCAGTTGGTCGGACGGCCCACAACTGGGCGGCCAGACGCGGCCACTGGCCGCGATCTGCTCCCGCAGGGCGGCGGACGCGCCGGCGGCGCCGTGTCCCAGTGTCTTATTCACATCTGGAGCGGCCGACCCTACTCCGTTGGTATATGGAGGTGGGCGCCGTTTGATTAAAAAAAAGAGGGGGGGG
>NZ_JBEHZD010001019.1:0-1246 GCF_040240285.1 Streptomyces sp. HSW2009
CCCGCCCCACCGGTCGGGCCGGTAGCGGGTACGGGCGGAGCGGCGCCCGCCCAGCCACAGGCCGCCGAGCGCGGCGAGCACCCCGCCGATCAGCAGCGGCAGCGCATAGCCCGCGCCGTCGGCGGCGAGCAGCCCGTACGTGCCGGCACAGACGCCCAGCAGGCCGCCGATGCTCAGCACCGTGGTGGTGTGCCGCACGGCCGGCGGGACCTGCGCGGTGCGCCCGTACCCGCGTGCGTCCATCGCCGCCGCCAGTGCGACCGAGCGTTCCAGCGCGCCCTCCAGGACGGGCAGGCCGACCTGGAGGAGCGCCCGCAGACCGCGGTCGGACCGGCCGCGCAGGCGGCGGGCGGCGCGCAACCGCTGCACGTCGGCGACTAGGTGCGGGGCGAACGTCATCGCCACCACGACCGCCACGCCCGCCTCGTACAGCGCCCCGGGCAGCGACTTCAGCAGCCGGGCCGGGTTGGCCAGCGCGTTGGCGGCGCCCACGCAGATCAGCAGGGCGGCCAGCTTCAACCCGTCGTACAGCGCGAACACCAGCCCCTCGGCGGTCACCCGACCGCCGACCCGCACCCCCTTGGCCCACTCCGGCAGCGGCACCTCAGGGAGCGTGAACAGGGTGCGGGTGCCGGGGATCGGTGAGCCGAGGAAGACCGCGAAGACCAGCCGGATGCCGATCACCACCAGTGCGATCTTGACGAAGGCCCCGTACGAACGGGCCCACGGCGCCTGGGTGCGGCGCACCGCCACCACATAGCCGGCGACCGCCACCAGCAGGCCGAGCAGCAGCGGATTGGTGGTGCGGGAGGCGGCGACGGCGAGCCCGACCCCCCACCCCCCCCCGCCCCCGCGGCCCTGCGCGCGGGCCGGGCAGGGGCCGGGGGCACGGGCCGCCCGCCAGGCCCGGACGGGGCGCGGGCCCGCGCCGGCGGTCGGACGGCGGACAGCGCGCAGCGCCGGTCGGTCTTCGGTGCTCACGATCGGTTCCCGGGGTTCATCCGCGCCGGCGGCGCGCCTGCCACAGCGCGGCGGCGGCCAGCGCGAGGACGACGACGCCACCACCGATGAGGCCGGCGGACGGGCCGCCGCCGTCCCCGTCGCCCCCGCCGGCGGAGTCGCTGGAGGCGTCGCCGGCGGGGGGGGGGCGGGGCGGCGCGGGCGGGGGGGGGGCGGGCGGGGGGGCGGCGGGGGGGGGGGGGGGGGGGGCGGGCGGCGCGGGGGGGGGGGGGGGGGGGGGGGGGGG
>NZ_JBEHZD010000102.1:0-18228 GCF_040240285.1 Streptomyces sp. HSW2009
CGTATACGCTCATCTGTGACGGAGCGCCCCCCTGGCGGGCCCCCCCGCGGCGCCCCCCCCCCGGCCCCCCCCCGGGGCCCCCGGGGGGCCCCCCCCCCCCCCCCCCCCCCCCCCCCCCCCCCCCCCCCCCCCCCCCCCCCCCCCCCCCCGCCCGCCCCGCGCCGCCCCCCCCCCCCCCCCCCCCCCCCCCCCCCCCCCGCCGGCGGCCCGACCCGGTCATCCCCGGGCGGCCCGGCCGCACCGTCCCGCCCGCCCCGCCACGTCCTCCGCAGCGCTCGACCAGCGCGCGCCGGGCCGGCCCCGCACCGCGCGTACCAGCAGTGCACGTACCGCCGTCGCCCTGCACGTACCGCACCGCAACGTGTCGCACAGCCCAGCACAAGTACAAGCACCGCACCGTACGTAGAGCCCCCGTGTCCCGCGCCGTCTCGCGAAAAGGAAGCCCATCCCATGCTGCGCATTGCCGTCCCCAACAAGGGTTCACTGTCCGAGCCTGCGTCGGCGATGCTCCATGAGGCCGGCTACCGGCAGCGCAAGGATCGACGCGAACTGGTCCTGGTGGACAGCGGCAACGAGGTCGAGTTCTTCTTCCTGCGCCCCCGCGACATCGCCGTCTACGTCGGCTCGGGCCGTCTCGACATCGGCATCACCGGCCGTGACCTGCTGCTCGACTCAGGCTCCCAGGCCGAGGAGATCATGCAACTCGGCTTCGCCGGCTCCACCTTCCGCTACGCGACGCGCCCCGGCACCGCCACCGACGTGCGCGAGTTCGGCGGCATGACCGTCGCCACCTCCTTCTCCGGGCTGGTCACCAAGCACCTCGCCGACCACCGCGTGGACGCCGCCGTGGTGCACCTGGACGGGGCCGTCGAGACGGCCATCCAACTCGGCGTCGCGGAGATCATCGCCGACGTCGTGGAGACCGGCACCACGCTGCGCAACGCCGGGCTCGAAATCATCGGCGAGCCGATCCTGGAGTCCGAGGCGATCGTCATCCGCCGCGCCGGCGAGTCCGTGGACGACCCGAAGGTGCAGCAGTTCCTGCGCCGTATGCAGGGCGTGCTCGTCGCCCGCAAGTACGTGATGATGGACTACGACATCCGGGTGGAGCACGTGGAGCGGGCCGTGGCCCTCACCCCGGGGCTCCAGTCGCCCACCGTCTCCCCACTGCACCACGAAGGCTGGGTCGCCGTCCGCTCGATGGTCCCCTCGAACGAGGCGCAGAACATCATGGACGAGCTGTACGACCTGGGCGCCCGCGCCATCTTGACCACCGGCATCCACGCCTGCCGCCTGTGACCGTCTCCGCATCCCACCGATGCACCCGCGTGTGGCCCGCACCGTCGGCCACCCGCGGGCCCGCCGGGGGCGCCGGCCGGTCGGCCACCGTCCGGCCACGGCTCGTGGTCGGCGAGCGGCGCGAGGGCGGCGATCCACACCTGCGCGTTGCCCTCCCGGGTCCAGCCGCGCTCGGCCAGCTCGCCGCTCAACTCCCGCGGGGCGCCCGGGGCCCCGGTGCTCACCTGGAGGTAAGCGGGGAGGTCGCGTTCGGCGTACCATGCCCGCACCCGGTGCAGGGCCTCGTCGAGCGGCAGCCCGGGATCGCCGAGCGGCAGTACGGAATTGGCGCGCCGGGTGAAGCCGCCGGCCGCCCGCAACTCCCAGCCGACACCGCAGCCGAGGCCGGTGTCCACGGCGCCGGCGGGGGCGAGCAGGGCCCGTTCGACCGGGGGCCAGGCCCGGGCGGCGACGCGCTCCAGCTCCTGCACGTCGGTGGCGGGTACGCGCCGGCGGACCGGGGGGCGGCCGGCGCGGGCACCGGGGGAGGGCGGAATGACCTTGCCGGCGACGAGTGTGGCTTCCGGAATGTGGACCACCTCGCCGTTCTTCCGCGTGATCCGCACCACACCCCCTGACCAGGATGCGAGTACCCCTACCGTGTCCGTGAACTTCTGGGGGCCGCCCCCTGGATCGTTCAGCCGCCGAACTGAGACGCGTTTTCCCACGTCAACCGGGGAAATCCGGACCTCAAGTCGTCCGCCAGTGGTGAACTCCACAGCTCTGTCCGCCCCTCATGTTCGTCTCCTGCCCCGGAACGGAGATACTAGGTGTGGGCATCGACGACGCCGCGCTCCCGCGCGCCACGCGGCGGGGCCACACCGACCGGTCCCGCCAGCCCTACCGAGGAGGAACGACAGCGTGACCTACGTCATCGCGGAGCCTTGTGTTGACCTGAAGGACAAGGCCTGCATCGAGGAATGCCCCGTCGACTGCATTTACGAGGGCTCGCGGTCCTTGTACATCCATCCTGACGAATGCGTCGACTGCGGTGCGTGCGAGCCGGTCTGCCCGGTCGAGGCCATCTTCTACGAGGATGACACTCCCGAGGAGTGGAAGGACTACTACAAGGCGAACGTCGAGTTCTTCGACGAGCTCGGCTCGCCCGGCGGCGCATCGAAGCTCGGCCTCATCGAGCGGGACCACCCCTTCATCGCAGCGCTCCCGCCGCAGAGCCACGACGAGTAGTCTCCGATTGCGGCGAGTGACCACATTGCCTCGTCCCACTCCGCTAGGCTCCGCGCGGTGAGCGCGGTCTCGGTCCCGCACGGCCCTCCCCGCCCCCTGGGCGTGAGTGACGGCGCCGCGCGGGGCCGAGATGTTTTACGGCGGGTCCCCGCAGCTCGGGGCTCCGCACGCCGGGTCTCCGTACGCTGGTTTTCGCCGTACGCCGGGACCCCGGCCGGACCGGCGACCTCGGCAACGCCACCGCGCCGGGGCCGGCGCAGGCGGCAGGGCCTACGCACCCGACAGGACCTACGCACACGACAGGGCCGGCGGAACGTGACGGGGCCGGGCGGCCCCGCCAGGCAGGTCAGCCACCGCGCACGGCAGCCACCGCGCCTGCACTCCGCCACCGGCGCTCCGGCTGCCACGGCCACCACCCCCGGCCGTCCCGCGCAGCGCAGCCAGCACGAACACCGCACAGCCGCGGCATGCACCGCAGTTACCGCACGCAGCCCGGCCGTCCCGCGCCCCACCGCCGCCGCGTGCACGACGCGCGGCACAGGTACGACCAGCACCACCGGCAGGACCAGCACCACCCGCACCACAGGACCGTAGGAAAGAGGCACCCGTGTCCCCCGTCACCGACCGCCTTCCCGTCTTTCCCTGGGATCGGCTGGAGCCGTACAAGGCCACCGCGAACGGCCACCCCGACGGCATCGTGGACCTCTCGGTCGGCACCCCGGTCGACCCCGTCCCTGCCGCGGTCCAGCGCGCGCTGGCGGACGCCGCGAACAGCCCCGGCTACCCCACCGTCTGGGGCACGGTCGCGCTGCGGGACGCCATCTCGGGCTGGGTGGGCCGGCGGCTCGGCGCCGGCGAGGTGACGCACGCGCAGGTGCTCCCCGTGGTCGGCTCCAAGGAACTGGTGGCCGCACTGCCGACGCAGCTCGGGCTCGGCCCCGGTGACCTGGTCGCCTTCCCGCGGCTCGCCTACCCGACGTACGAGGTGGGGGCGCGGCTCGCGCGGGCCACGCCCGTCGCGTACGACGAGGACGTCTTCGCGGACGAGGCGAAGCTGGCCGCGTTCGACCCGGCCGGGCTGAAGCTGCTGTGGCTCAACTCGCCGTCCAACCCGCCCGGCCGGGTGATGTCGGCCGACGAGCTGCGCCGCGCCGTCACCTGGGCCAGGGAGCACGGGGTGCTGCTGGTCAGCGACGAGTGCTACCTGGAGCTCGGTTGGGAGGCCGACCCGGTCTCGGTGCTGCACGCGGACGTGTGCGGCGGTTCCTTCGACGGCCTGCTCGCCGTCCACTCGCTCTCCAAGCGGTCCAACCTGGCCGGCTACCGGGCCGGGGGGGGGGGGGGGGGGGGGCGGGGGGGGGGGGGGGGGGGCGGGCCGCGGCGCACAGCCCGGCGCGCGCGGCGGGCCCGGCCCCCCCCGGGGCTGCCCGGGGCGGGGGGGGGCGGTCCCTTCGCGGGCCTGCGCGCCGCCCACCCGCTCCCCACGCGGCCCACCCTGGCCGGCTACCGGGCCGCGTGCGGCGCCGGCGACGAACGCGTACTGCGCGAACTGCTGGTGATCCGCAAGCACAGCGGGCTGATGACGCCCGCCCCGGTGCAGGCGGCCACGGTGGTGGCGCTCGGCGACGACACGCACGTCGCGGACCAGCGGGAACGCTATCTGCGCCGGCGGAAGTCGCTGCGCGGCGCGCTGGAGGCGTACGGGCTGCGCATCGAGCACAGCGAGGCGTCGCTCTACCTGTGGGCGACCCGCGACGAGCCCTGCTGGGACACGGTCGGCGACCTCGCGGCCCGCGGCATCCTGGTCGCCCCGGGCGACTTCTACGGTCCGGCCGGCGAGCGGTTCGTCCGGGTGGCCGTGACCGCGACGGACGAGCGGATCGCGGCGGCGGTGGCCCGCCTCGGGGCCTGAACCAGCCGCTAGACCGGGCCGTGCGAACGGCATGCAGAAGGGGCCCGGTCGGGCGCGTCCCCTTGAACCCAAGGGGGGAGCGCCCGGCCGGGCCCCTTTCCGTCCGTGCCCGTGCCCGTGGCCGGTCGTCGCGGCGGTGACCCGTGGGCGCGAGCCGGGGAGCGGTTCGCGGGTACGGGGCCGCCGGCCGGTACGGGACCGCCGGTACGGACCGTGGGGGCGGGGCCGGGGGAGCGGAGCCGCCGTCGGCTGCGGGGGAGCGGTGCTGCCGGTACGGCGCCGGGTCAGCCGACCGGCAGGTCGGTGCCGATCAGGTCGCGGGCCAGATTGTCGGTGGAGACGCCGCGCTGGAGCAGGTTGTCCTCGGGGAGCGCCTGGTCCAGCTTCATGGCGGTGTCGAAGAACGCCTTGCCGGCGAGCTGCTGCGCGTCCTCGACCGGCGGCGCGACGTTCTTGCCGAGCGAGCCGACGGCCTTGCCCGCCGCGGGCACCCCCTGCCGCACGACCTCGCCGCCGATCTCGCCCGCGGTGGTGGCGGCGCTCTGCGCCGTGCTGTCCAGCGCCTCGCCCAGCGGGGTGCTGTCCGGGGAGCTCAGGCCGGCCAGCTCGGCCGGGGACTGGGCGGGCGCCGCCTGGGCCACGCCGGCGCCGACCAGGGGAGCCGCGCCCGCGGCGACCAACAGCGCGGCCCGAGCGAGCCGGCGCTTGAGGGGGAGGGACATAGTGCTCCTTCGACGGTGTCGTACGTGTCGTACGGAAACATCTGGTGTGCGCGGTGTCCGGGAAGTGGACGCAGTGACTACCGCGCGAGACCCCGGAAGGTTTCGGTTCCCAAAGGTAAATAATTCGCAATGCATCGCATTATCGCGCTGCTTATTCCGAAGTAATTACCGGCACCGGGACCGCGGAGGGAAGCGGCAGCGGAAGGCGCGGACGTCGCGCCGGGGGCCGCCCGCGCCGGGGCGTCGCAGTGCTCGACGGCGCCGACCGCGCCCCCGATGCACGTTGCTGACCTGCGGTGTTGGCGAGTTGTGCGGGGCGCGGCGGGTGGGTGGACGGTGCGCCGGTCGGCTGTTGGACGCGCGGGGTTACGGGGCGGCGGGTGCGGGGCGGCGTACGGGAGCGTGGCCGTGAGCGCGCACCCGATGGTTCGCCCCCGGCGGTTCCGTCAGTGGGCGAGTTCGATGCGTACCTGTGGTGCGGAATTCTTCGTGGCAGATTCCCCGGAATGGGCGGTGGCCCGGGAAACCGTTCGCCAACCCTTTTCGGATGAGCTCGCCCGCCATTCCCGATCGCCGAACGCGATGCGGGCGATACGGAGTTCGGTGGCGTTCGCCATCGCCCAGTGCGCCAACTCCCAGCCGCGCTCCGCGGTACTGCCGCCCGGCGCCATGGCCCGTACGGAGAGCACCACCGCGTGCGGGTCGGCGCCCGTGCGTCCCGTCGCCGCCGCCGTGCGTGCATCGGGGCGGCTCGTCCGCGTGTCGTCCGTCGATGTGCCCCTCGCCTGGGTGCCGCCCGTCCGCGCGTCGTCCGTCCGCATGCCTTCCGTCCGCATGCCTTCCGTGCGCGCGTCGTCCGGACCTGCGCCTTCGGTACGCGCGTCGGCCGCGGTGGCGGCGCGGTTCGAACGGTCACCTGACGCATCGCGGCGCGCGGCACCCGGCGCCTCGGGCCCGGCCGGAGCGGTGCGGGCGGTGGGGGCAGCCGGATCAGCCGGATCAGCCGGGTCGGTGGGGCTGGCGGGACCCGTGGGATCGGCGGGGGCCGGGTGGGTGTCCTGGTCGTCGTCGCCGGTGGTCAGGACCGTGGGGCCGAACTCGCGCGCCAGCAGGGTCCGCAGCCGCTGCGGATCGCCGGGCTCCCCGTCGTCGGGCAGCGCGGGGCAGCGGAAGGAGGCCGCCAGCCGGCCGGTCAGCGAGGCGGTCAGCAGCCTCGCCTTCTCCTCGTGCTTCGCGTACGCCTGTGGATATCCGCTGAACTGCACCCGCTGCGCCGCGACGGTCAGCGGCAGCCGCGAGTAGCCGGGCACCTCGGCCAGGTGGTCGAAGAACTTCCCCGTCGAGTAGACCGGATCGAGGATCTGCTCGGCCGTGCCCCAGCCCTGCGAGGGGCGCTGTTGGAACAGGCCCAGCGAATCCCGGTCGCCGCGCCTGATGTTGTGCAGCCCCGACTCCTGCATGGCGGTGGCCAGCGCGATGGTCACCGCCCGGTCCGGCAGCCGGCGCGCGGAGGCGACGGCCGAGATGGTCGCCGCGTGCCGGGACTGCTCCGGGTCGAGCCGCAACCGCTCGCCGTCCGCCTGCACGGTGCAGCGGGGCGGGCCACCGCCGCCGGTCAGCAGATGCGCCGTCACATAGCCGAGCAGCGCGAGGAGCACCGCGCACGCCACCCCGGCGCGCGCCCGACGGGCACGGTGGGAGAGGAAGCGGAGGGGCACGCCAGACACCGTACTGGAGTGCGCCGGCCGCCCGTGCTAGGGGCTACGGGCTGGTGCCGTACGACGGGTACGGGACGTGCGGCGCTCACGGGCGGCGCGGGCCGGCCGTGCCGTGCGGGTGCCGTGCGGTCACCGTCGGGCGGCCGGGCACGCGCACCCCGTAGGGTCGCAGGCATGGAGCACGAGCACCCCGAACTTGACCTGTCCGTCGACGCCGCCGAGCTGACCGCCCGCCTCGTCGACTTCCCGTCCGTGAGCGGCGACGAGAAGGACCTGGCGGACGCCATCGAGCGCGCCCTGCGCGCCCTGCCGCACCTGCGCGTGGACCGGGACGGCAACTGCATCGTCGCCCGCACCGACCTCGGCCGCGCCGAGCGCGTGGTGCTCGCCGGGCACATCGACACCGTGCCGATCGCCGACAACGTGCCCTCCCGGCTGACCGAGGGCGAGGACGGCGACGGCGTGCTGTGGGGCTGCGGCACCTCCGACATGAAGTCCGGTGTCGCCGTGCAACTGCGGATCGCGGCCACCGTGCCCGCGCCCAGCCGCGACCTCACCTTCGTCTTCTACGACAACGAGGAGGTCGCCGCCGAGCTCAACGGGCTGCGCCGGCTGGCCGAGCAGCACCGGGAGTGGCTGGCCGGCGACTTCGCGATCCTGCTCGAAGGCACCGAAGGCCAGGTCGAGGGCGGCTGCCAGGGCACCCTGCGGGTCCGCGTGGAGACCACGGGCCGGCGCGCGCACTCGGCGCGGAGCTGGCTCGGTGACAACGCCATCCACCACGCCGCGCCGATCCTGGAACGGCTCTCCCGGTACGAGCCGCGCCACGTCGAGATCGACGGCCTGGTCTACCGCGAGGGGCTCAACGCGGTCCGCATCGAAGGCGGCCACGCCGGCAACGTGATCCCCGACGCGTGCGCGGTGACGGTCAACTTCCGCTTCGCCCCGCACCGCTCCGAGGAACAGGCGCTGGCGCACGTGCGGGAGGTGTTCGAGGGCTACGACGTGGTCCTCACCGACAGTTCGCCGGGCGCGCTGCCCGGGCTCTCGCACCCGGCAGCCGCCGCCTTCGTGGCCGCGGTCGGCGCCGAGGTCGCGCCCAAGTACGGCTGGACCGACGTCGCCCGCTTCTCCGCACTCGGCATCCCCGCGGTCAACTTCGGCCCCGGCGACCCCAAGCTGGCCCACACCCGCGAGGAACACGTGTCGGTCAGGGCCGTCCTCCGGACCGAGGAGCGGCTGCGGGCCTGGCTGGAGAGCTGAGGGCGGAGCGGGGGCCGGAGGCCGTGCGGACCGAAGGGGCTGTGGGGGCTGGCCGCCGGGGCTGACGGGGCCGCGGGTGCTTGATGAGGCCCGTGGGTGCCGACGCGGCGTCGGCCCGGTAGCGGGCCGCCGCCGGCCGTCGCGGCCCCGGCCGGCCTGAACACGCGGTGGCCCCCGACCGTCCCGTACGCGTACCGCGGCCCCAGCTCATGTGAAACCCCGCGGGCCGCCGCTGCCAGAGGCATACGCTGAAGCGCACGGAAACCCTGCCCCGCCACGCGGGGGAGGGCGCAAGCGAAGGGAGCGCACATGGCCACTGCCGAGAACGGGCGTACGCCGGAGGGCGAAGGGGCGCGGCAGGAACAGCGGCTGGGGCCGGTGGTGCGCCGCCGCAGCCAGATGCAGTCGGGCACCACGGACCAGCACCTGCTCGACACGCACGGCGTCGGCGGCTGGGTGCACGAGGACCCGTTCCGCGTGCTGCGCATCCAGTCGGAGTTCGTGGAGGGCTTCGGCGCACTGGCCGAACTCGGCCCCGCGGTGAGCGTGTTCGGCGCGGCGCGCACGGCCCCCGACTCTCCCGAGTACGAGGCGGGCGTGCGGATCGGGCGGGCGCTGGTGGAAGCCGGCTTCGCGGTCATCACCGGCGGCGGCCCGGGCGCCATGGAGGCCGCGAACCGCGGTGCGTACGAGGGCGGCGGGGTCTCGGTGGGGCTCGGCATCGAGCTGCCCTTCGAGCAGGGCCTGAACAAGTACGTCGACATCGGCGTGAACTTCCGCTACTTCTTCGTCCGCAAGACGATGTTCGTGAAGTACGCGCAGGGGTTCGTGGTGCTGCCCGGCGGCCTCGGCACGCTGGACGAGCTCTTCGAGGCACTGACCCTGGTGCAGACCCGCAAGGTCACCCGCTTCCCGATCGTCCTCTTCGGCTCCGCGTACTGGCAGGGCCTGGTCGACTGGATGCGGGACACCCTGATCGCCCAGGGCAAGGCGTCCCCCCGGGACCTGGACCTCTTCCACATCTCGGACGACGTGGACGAGGCCGTGGCCCTGGTCAGCAAGGAGACCGGGGTCTAGCAGCGGGGTCTAGCCTGCGCTCGTTGCTCGTTGCTCGTTGCTCGTTGCTCGTTGCTCGTAGCTCGTCGTGCGGCGGCCGGCGCCGGAGCGGTCGTACGTCCACTCCGGCGCGGCGTCGGCCCGTACGGGCGCTTGCTCGTACGGACACTTGCTCGTACGGGCATTGACTCGTACGGGCGTCGACTCGTACGAGCGCCGGGCGGGGCCGGGCCGGGCCAGGTCAGAGGGGGCGCGTCAGGCGAGGCCGCGGCGGGCGACGGCCGGCGGGCGGTGGCCGGCGATGGAGGCCACCATGTCGAGCACCTGCTTGGTCTCCGCCACCTCGTGCACCCGGTAGACCTGCGCGCCGAGCCAGGCCGAGACCGCGGTGGTGGCCAGCGTGCCCAGCACCCGCTCCTTCACCGGCCGGTCCAGCGTCTCGCCGACGAAGTCCTTGTTGGAGAGCGAGACCAGCACCGGCCAGCCGGTCGCCGCCATCTCGTCGAGCCGGCGGGTGGCCTCCAGCGAGTGCCGGGTGTTCTTGCCGAAGTCGTGGCCGGGGTCGATCATGATGGCGTCGCTGCGCACGCCGAGTTCGACGGCGCGCTCCGCGAGGCCGAGCGTGACGCGCAGGATGTCGGCCATCACGTCCTCGTAGCCGATCCGGTGCGGCCGGGTCCTGGGCTCGGCCCCGCCCGCGTGCGTGCACACCAGGCCCACGTCATACCGCGCCGCGACCTCCGCGAGCTTCGGATCGGCGCCGCCCCAGGCGTCGTTGAGCAGGTCGGCGCCGACCTCGCACACCGCCTCGCCCACCTCGTGGCGCCAGGTGTCCACGCTGATCACCACGTCCGGGTGGCGTCTGCGCACCTCGGCGACGAACCCGACCGTCCGCCGCGCCTCCTCCGTGGCGCTCACCTCCTCGCCCGGGCCCGCCTTGACCCCGCCGATGTCGATGATGGCAGCGCCCTCTGACACCGCCTGGTCGACGCGGTCGAGCGCGGGCTCGTCCCGGAAGGTGGCGCCCTGGTCGTAGAAGGAGTCGGGCGTCCGGTTCACGATCGCCATGATGACCGGCTCGTGCGTGTCGAACTCGCGCCGTCCAAGCCGCAGCATTGCTTCACTCCCTCGTCCGTGGTCCGGCAGTGACCCTAGCCGCTGCGGCGTGCGGCGCCACTGTCAGTGGGGCATGGCACGATCGGGACTGTCGATTGACGGATGCACCTCGGGGAGTCGTCGTGTTCTGGTTCTTGCTCATCGCGCTCGTCGCGGTCGTCGGCGCGGTCACCCTCGTGGTGGTCGGCGGTGGCGACGGCGCCGCGCTGCCCGAGGCGCAGCCGGACCGGCTGGTGGACCCGCTGCCGGAAGACCGCCCCGTGGACCGCACGGACGTGGAGGAGCTGCGGCTGCCGCTGGCGCTGCGGGGGTATCGGATGGCCGAGGTGGACGATGCGCTGGGCCGGCTCGGTGCCGAGCTCGCCGAGCGGGACGCCCGGATCGCCGAGCTTGAGGCGGCCCTCGCCGGCACCCAGGCCACGGCGTATGCGGGCCCCGACCTGATAGGCGAGCCCCGCCCCGACTGGCATGCGGCGTACGCCCCGGGCCCGGCCGCCTCCCTGCCCGCAGGCCCGCCGGCCGGTGTCCCCGCCGCCTGGCTGACGGACGCCGCCGACGACGATGCGGACCTGGTCCTCGAAGAGGCCGGGGAGGCCGCCCCGGACGCTGTGCCTACGACGCTGCCCGACGCCGGGGCCGACACCGCCGGGGCCGAGGTGCCCGAGGCCGAGCCGGCCGGAGCCGAGCCGGAGGACGAGCAGCCCGTGGGCGAGCAGCCTGCGGACAAGGAGTCCGCGAGCGAGGAACCCGTGGAGGAGAAGCCCGAGGCGGGGGCGGCAGCAGACCAGCCCGCCGCGGTCGGCCGGACAGCCCTGGTCGGCCAGCCAGATCCGGCTGATTCATCCGATTCATCCGACGCGTCCGCCTCGCCTGCTGCCCATTCCGTGGACAAGGGCGTGCAGGGCAAGGGCAAGGGCGGGGAGCGCAGGACCGAGGAGGACCAGGCGTGAGTGACACGGGAGCGGGGCCGGCCGGGCCCGACGGTCTGCTGCGGTGCCCCTGGGGGCTCCAGGCGGAGTCGATGGCGGACTACCGCGCGTACCACGACCAGGAGTGGGGCCGCCCGGTCCACGGCGACGACGCGCTGTACGAGCGGATGTGTCTGGAGGCGTTCCAGTCCGGCCTGTCGTGGCTGACGATCCTGCGGCGCCGGGCGGGCTTCCGGGCGGCCTTCGCGGACTTCCGGATCAAGGCGGTCGCGGAGTTCACGGACGAGGACGTGGCACGGCTGCTCGCCGACCCGGGCATCATCCGCAACCGGGCCAAGATCGTGTCCGCCATCAACAACGCCCGGGTCGCCCGGGAGTTGGCTGCTGGCGAACTCGACGAGCTGATCTGGTCGTACGCCCCGGACCACGCCGACCGCCCCGCGCCGCGCACCTTCGCCGAGGTGCCGGCCATCACCCCGGAGTCCACCGCACTCGCCCGCGACCTCAAGAAGCGCGGCTTCCGCTTCATCGGCCCGACCACGGCCTATGCGCTGATGCAGGCGTGCGGCCTGGTCAATGACCACCTGGCGGACTGCCATGTGCGCGAGGCGTGCCAGCCGGCCGGTTAGCCGTACGCGGCGGGCACGGGGAGGCGGGCCCGGCCCGTACGTCGCGCCGCGGTCCGCAGCGGCGCGCCTCGGTGCGGAGGGCCGTGCCGAGGGGGTGCGCGAGGGCCCCGCGGTGGTGCGGGCGTCCGCGGGGCCGTGCGGTCGTGCGGACAGGCATCCGGGCGGTGCGACAGCCGGCGTGCAGGTGGGCAGCCGGGCCGGCGCGCCGTGGTGTTCGGCGTGCAGGGCGCGGGGCTCGGGTTCGGTGTCCCGCGCCGGTTGTGGGGGAGTGCCGGTGCGGGAGCGGGATCAGCGGCCGAGGAAGGTCGGCTTCTCCTTCTGTACGAAGGCGTTCACCGCGATCCGGTGGTCGTCGGCCGATCCGGCCCTGGTCTGGAGCTCTTCCTCCTTGGCCAGGGTGTCGCCGAGCGAGTGCCCGGCTCCGTACGCGAGGGCCTCCTTGATCGCCGCGTAGGCGACGGTGGGGCCCTGGGCGAGGTGGCGGGCGGCGTTGGCGGCCTCGGCGGCGAGGTCGACGGCCGGCACCACGGTGCTGGCGATGCCGAGGCTGGCTGCCTCGTCGGCCTTGATGGTGCGGGGGAAGAGCAGGAGTTCGGCGGCCCGACCGTGGCCGATGAGGCGCGGCAGCGTCCAGGAGACGCCGGAGTCGGCGCCGAGGGCGACCCCGGCGAAGGAGGTGTTGAAGGAGGCGGTGTCGGCGACCACCCGGTAGTCGGCGGCGAAGGCGAACCCCGCGCCGGCCCCCGCGGCCACTCCGTTGACCCCGGCGACGACCGGCTTGGGCATCCCGGCGATGGCCGCCACGATGGGGTTGTAGTGCTCCTTGACGGTGGCCATGGTGGTGCCGGCGGCGCGTACGTCCTCGTCGTGCAACCGCTCGACGTGCTCCTTGAGGTCCTGCCCGACGGAGAAGGCGCGACCGTTGCCGATCAGCAGCACGGCCCGTACGACCGGGTCGGCCGCGGCCTGTTGGAGGGCGTCCCGCAGGGCCTCCTTGAGCTCGGTGTTGAGCGCGTTCATGGCCTCGGGACGGTTCAGGGTGATCGTCGCGAGCCCGTCGGTCACGTCGTAGAGCACGGTGTCGGCCATGGCGGGGTCCTCTCCGTAGGGGGCCGTGGGTCAGGCGCGCCCGCGGGTGTGCGGGCCCGCGGGTGCGGGCAGCGCCGTCCGGGGCCCGCGGTGCGCCGCGCCACGGACCCGCCCCGGTGGGAGCCGGCGCGCGGGGACCGCGGTCGCCGCGGGGGCGCCGGCCCGCGACGGCGGGTACGGGCCCACCCTCGCCGAGCGGTCCGTGCGGCACTCCGCCGCGGACCCGTGCTCTCCGGTTCGGCCCGGCCTGCGATGCGCTGGCGGTACCCCGGCGATGACGCTCCGGCCCTCGGGAACGGCCGCGATCCGCGATCAGCATGCCGGACAAAGCCACGCCCGTCATGTGACCTGCGTCAAAGAACCGACCTACCGTTCGGGCCGGGGGGCCGTACAGGAACGGCATCCAGTCTCCGAATTGGTGGTATTTGCGACAGTTGTCCATGGGGGCGATGCTGGCCGCCGTTGGTCATCGGGTCATTGCATGCGGGATAATGGCGGGGAAGCAATGTGTTCGATGCCGGTGACGCCTGGGTTGTCGGCTGCGATGGGCTGGTTTCAGGAAGGGGAACGAGCATGGCGGCCATGAAGCCGCGGACGGGCGATGGCCCGCTCGAGGTGACCAAGGAGGGGCGGGGCATCGTCATGCGCGTTCCGCTCGAAGGCGGCGGTCGACTCGTCGTTGAGCTGACACCGGACGAGGCCGACGCACTGGGCGACGCGCTCAAGAAGGTCGTCGGCTAGCAGCGGACCACATGATCATCGAGCTGCCCCGGCCGCTGGTTCACACCGGCGACCGGGGCAGCGGCATTCCCGCCCGTACGACGCGTACGGGCTGACGCGGGGCGCGGACCGCCCGACTCGGTTGGCGGGGCTCCGCCGGTGGGGCTCCGCTGGGGTCCCACCCCTGGGCTCTGGTTGCCGGGCCCTATCCCCTGGGCATCGGGCTCCGGCCGGGCGGGCTGCGCCGGGGGAGGCGCGCTCTTGGAGGCCGGGCAGGGCCGGGGGAAGCCGGAGGCGCGGCGTCCCCGCGCGGGCGCTGCCCCTTCGGGCCGCGGACCGTGCCTTAGCCGCGGCCCTTCCCGCCCCCGCCACCGACCCGGCCCGGCCGGCCGCACCCCGCCCCGATCTCCCTGCCCGTCCGGCCCGCTTCGTTCCCTCGTCGACCCGGCCGACCGCCCCCGATGGTGCAGTGCGGTACGTACGGGGAGCGCAGTTATGTGATGTACGTGACGTACGGGGTGATCGCGAAGCCACCACGAAGCGGGCGCGGCGATGGGCGCGAGGAAGAGAAGCCCGACGGGGCTCAAGTGGCGGGGTGCAAGGCGGTGCAGGGTGTTGACCGCGCGCCGGGCGGCTGGGTGCGGGGCGTGAGGACGGGGGTGGCGTTCACGGCGATGTCAGCGTCCAGGGCGGGGGCACAGGGGCGACGTTCACCGTGCTGCCCAGGTACGGGGCGCGGGACAGGCTCGATGTTCACAACACGGCCCGGGTGCGGGGCGAGGGGGCGGGCTCGACGCTTACGGCACGGCCGAGGCTGCCAACACGGCCCGGGTGCGGGGCGGACGGGCGGGCCCGGCGCAGACGATGCCGCCTACGGCCGCTTGACCGCGCACAGCAACCCGTCGCCCACCGGCAGCAGCGACGGCTGGAGCGAGGTGGACTCCCGTACGGCGCGCAGCAACTCGCGCAGCCGCAGCACCTCGGCCGGCTGGGCGGCGGATTCCACCGTGCGGCCGTCGGCGAAGACGCCCTCGAAGCAGACCAGCCCGCCGGGGCGGAGCAGGCGCAACGATTCGGCGAGATATTCGAGGCACTCGGAGCGGTCGGCGTCACAGAAGACGAGGTCGTACCCGCCGTCGGCGAGCCGGGGCAGGACGTCGAGCGCGCGGCCGGGGATGAAGCGGGCCCGGTTGCCGGTGAAGCCGGCGGCGCGGAACGCCTGTCGGGCGAGCTGTTGCCGCTCCGGCTGGAGGTCCACCGTGGTGAGGACGCCGTCGGGCCGCATGCCGTGCAGGAGGTGGATGCCGGAGACCCCGGTCCCGGTGCCGATCTCGGCCACGGCCTTGGCGTCGGCGGTGGCGGCGAGCAGGCGCAGGGCGGCACCCGTGCCGGAGGACACCGAGCGCAGCCCTGCCTCCCGGGCCCGCTCGCGAGCCCAGCGCAGCGCTGTGTCGTCGATGTGCTCGACGCCGTACGCCTCGGCGAACGCCCAGCTCGTTTGCCGGTTGCCGGTAATGGCCCTCTCCTGTCCCCGTAGTTGACGCAACGGTGACTGTATCCGCTGCGCTCGGGAACCCGCAGATGGGACCGGGCGTTGAAGAGGGTGCAGACGGACCGTGCGGGCATTGAACGATCAGGTCCAAATGCAGGTCAAAAATGCTTATCCGGAGCTAACGGGCGAGGTGGATATGGTAGGGGCTCTACTGGAGACCACCAGAGCCGACAGGGGAGGTGCGGCTACGACCGGTGGCCGACGAGTGCTCAGGCGCTTTCGCAGGCCGGCGGACGAGCCGAAATCCGTGACAAACACCGCTGACCGTTTCCGCACTACTGACTCCGCAGCTACCGCGACTTTCGCCACCGATGCGGACTCGCAGGCGTGGACCCCTCCCACCTGGGAGGAGATCGTCAGCACCCACAGCGCACGGGTCTACCGCCTCGCTTACCGCCTCACGGGAAATCAACACGACGCCGAAGATTTGACCCAAGAGGTGTTCGTCAGGGTATTCCGCTCCCTGTCGACGTACACCCCGGGCACCTTCGAGGGTTGGTTGCACCGCATCACGACCAACCTGTTCCTGGACATGGTCCGGCGCCGGCAGCGCATTCGGTTCGACGCGCTCGGCGACGACGCGGCAGAGCGGCTCCCCAGCCGTGAGCCCTCACCCCAGCAGCACTTCAACGACACCCACTTCGACGCTGATGTGCAGCAGGCCCTGGACACCCTCGCGCCGGAGTTCCGCGCGGCCGTGGTGCTCTGCGACATCGAGGGCCTGTCGTACGAGGAGATCGCCGCCACCCTCGGCGTGAAGCTCGGTACGGTGCGCAGCCGCATCCACCGCGGTCGCTCGCACCTGCGCAAGGCCCTCCAGCACCGCTCCCCATCGGCCCGCGCCGAACAGCGCGTGGTCGCCTCCGTGTCCCCGGCTGCGCCGGGGCGCAGCGGGGAGGTCGGGATCGCGTGACCGGTTCAGGCGGTCAGTCCCCCGCCGAGCAGCACCTCGGCGACCGCCTCGCGGCGCTGGTCGATGGCGAATTGGGGCATGATGCGCGCGAGCGCGTGCTCGCGCACCTGGCGACGTGTCCTCGCTGTAAAGACGAGGCAGATGCACAACGGCGGCTGAAGAGCGTCTTCGCCCAGACGGCACCGCCTCCGCCGTCGGAAGGGTTCCTCGCCCGCCTCCAGAACCTCCCCGCCGGTCCGCTCACCGGCGAGGACGGGCCCAGCCCGCTGGACGGCCCGGTCACCGGCCGGGAGGTCTTCGACATGCGGGACGAGGCGTTCTCGTTCCTCCCGCCGAGCGCCGGGGCCACCCGGCAGCGCGGCTTCCGGATACATGAGGTGGACCGCGCGCTGCCCCGCAGCAGACGGTTCGCCTTCGCCGCGGCCGGAGCGGTCTCGCTCGCAGCCGTCGCGCTCGGTGGTGCGCTCCCGCTCGACGCGGCCGTGGACTCGCCGCGCAGCCGGGCGGAGGGCAACGGCAACGCCACCACCCCGCTGCGGATCAACGCCAACGACGGCGCCCTGCTCGGCCTGCACGAGAACGCCCGCCGCTCCATGGGACTCTTCTCGGCCAGCGGGGACCGTACAGCGCAACTCGACCCGCGGACCGGCATGCCCGTCACGCCGTCGCCCTCCGTCACCACGTACCCCGGCGCACACCCCTCGCCGTACGGCGTGGCGCCGCGGCCCGTGGGGAGCGCGTTGCCGCCGCTGATCCAGCCGGTGCTGGCCGTGGCCGCCCATTCGCCGGTCGGCCAGCACCGGATGGGCGAGCCACAGATGGCTCCGGAGCCCACTCAGATGGAGGTTCCCTCGCACCCGGCCAGCCAGGCGACGCCATTGACCGGCGTCGGTGTCGATCTACTGGGCCGCGACGGCCGCTGATCACCGTGGGACGCCCAGTGGAGCGAAACGGCGGCGCCGGTCCACTGCGCGGCCCCGGGTGGACCTGATTGAATCGCCGGTGGGCCGAGCCCATCGGGTGCGCTGAAGCACGCCCGTCGACGGCGCGGCCCACGCCGGACCGCGGGCGAACTGTTGGGGAGAGCATGAACGAGGGGAAGGCCCCGAGGCCGAAGCCGAAGTGGTGGAGCCGTCCGCAACCGGGCTCCGCCGGACCGGCGCAGCCCGACGACGCGCCGGTGCAGCCCGGTGCCGGGCCGGCGCGCCCTGCCGAGGCACCCGACGCGGCCCCGGCCGCGCCGACGTACGAGGAGCCCGTGGACGCCCCCGTGCGGGCCGCTGACGCCCCCGTACCGGCCCCGCCAGCGGACGCCCCTGCACCGCCCCCGGCCGCCCCGGTCGAGCCCGGCAGCGCGGAGCCCATAGGCGTGACAGCGGGCACGCCGGGCCCGCCCCCGGGCGCGCCGGTCGAGCCGCTCCCCGCAGACGCGGCACCGGCCTCTGTCGGCGCGCCACCGGCCGCGGCCGATGCGCCACCGGCCCCCGGGGTGACCGCAGCCCCGCCGCTGCCCGCGGACGTACCCGCAGCCGCGGCGCCGGCCACACCGGAGCCTGCGGACGCCCTTCCCACGGACGCCCTCCCTGCCGAGGTCCCGTCCGCTGAGCCGCTGCCCGCAGAAGCCGCGTCCGCGGACGCGGTGCCCGGCGCCGACGCGGCCCAGCCGGCGCAGACCGGTGCGAACGTCCCCGCGCGCGACACCGCTTCCGTGGGCGACACCACCCCGATCGGCGGTGAGGCGCCCCCCACCGCCGAGGCGCCCCTGGTGCGGGACGCGGTGCCGGTCGAGCGGCCTGTGCCCCGGCACGAGCCCGATCCGTACAGCACCCCGCCGTACGGGGAGCCCGGGCCGTGGGCGCCCGCGCCGCCGGTGCAGCGGCCGGTGCCGACGCCCGCGCACGGCACCCACCTGCCGCCGCCGCACGCCCAGCCGCCGCACCCCGGCATGACGCCGGCACACGGCACCGCGATGCCGCCGCATCCGGCCGCCGCGGGGCCGAACCCGCACCCGTACGCGCCGCCGCAGCCGCATGAGGCCGCCGGCCACCAGCAGGGGCCCGGCCCGCACCAGCAGGGCCAGCCG
>NZ_JBEHZD010001020.1:0-1240 GCF_040240285.1 Streptomyces sp. HSW2009
GGCCGCCCGGGGCCCGCGGGGGGGCCCCCGCGCCGCCGCGGCGCGGCCCCCCCCCCCCCCCCGCGGTCCCCGGGTCGTCAGCCGCAGGTGGTGCCGTTCGCCGGCACCACACCCTTCAGCAGGTAGTCGTTGACGTTGCGGGTCACACAGTCGTTGCCGCTGCCGTACGCGCCGTGCCCCTCGCCCCGGTAGGTGAGCTCGATGCCGACGCCCTTGCCGAGTTGGCGGGCCATCGCGCGCGCGCCCGCGTACGGGGTGGCCGGGTCGCCGGTGGTGCCGATGACCAGGATCGGGGGCGCGCCGGCCGCGCTCACCCGCGGGTGGTCGTGCAGCCCGGGCACCGGCCAGTCGGTGCAGGAGAGCAGCGACCAGGCCAGGGACTCGCCGAAGACCGGCGATGCGGCGCGGAAGGCCGGCAGTTCGGCCTTCACCTGCTCCGGCGTGAAGCGCTGCCGGACGTCGCGGCAGGAGATGGCGGCGTTGGCGGCCTGGATGTTGCTGTAGCGGCCCTTCTCGTCGCGGCCGGCCTGGGAGTCGGCGAGCATCAGGAGCACCGAACCCTGCCCCGCCTCGATCGCCTCCTTCAGGCCGTACGAGAGGTACTCCCACCCCTCCTTGTCGTACAGCGAGGCGATGATGCCGCCGAGCGCCTGGCCCGCGGTCAGTTCGCGGTCGCCGTCCTCGGTCGGCAGCGGCTGCGTCTCCAGGTCCTTGAGCAGCGTCTGGATGCGCTGTCGGCCCTCGGCCGGGTCCGTGCCCACCGGGCAGTCCGAGCCCTGCGCGCAGTCCTTGAGGTAGTTGTCCAGGGCGAGCTGGAACCCCTTGGCCTGGGCGAGTGCGCTCGCCTTGGCGTCGGTGTTCGGGTCGACCACCGCGTCGAAGACGGCCCGGCCGACCTTGTTCGGGAACAGGCCGGCGTAGGTGCCGCCGAGTTCGGTCCCGTACGAGAAGCCGACGTAGTGCAGCTTCTCGTCGCCGAGCACGGTACGCATCAGGTCCAGGTCGCGGGCGGCGCTGACGGTGCCCACGTGGGGCAGCAACGTGCCCGAGGTGCGCTGGCAGGCCGCGGCGAACTTGCGGGCGTCCGCCAGGCCGGCCTGCAACTCCTGCTCGTCGTCCGGCGTGCCGTCGACGGCGCCGGCCGCGGCCCCCGCCGGGGGGGGGGGGCTGGGGGGCGCGCGGCGCGCGGGGCAGCGCGGCCGACGACCAGCGGGTGGCCACCTGCGCGTCCTGCACCTTG
>NZ_JBEHZD010001021.1:0-1232 GCF_040240285.1 Streptomyces sp. HSW2009
CCCCCCCCCCCCCCCCCCCCCCCCCCCCGCGGCGCCCCCCCCCCCCCCGGGCGCCCCGGGCCCCCCCCCCGGGGGCGGGGGGCGGCCGGGGGGGGGGCGGGGCCCCGCGCCCCCCCCCCGGTGGCCGGGGGGAGCATGCGGTGCAGACCCGTCGATGAGGAGCGCACCATGTCCTACCTGGAACCCCTCGCCTACCCCGAGCCCCGCTACCACGGCGCCGAGGGCGAGGTGAGCGCCGTCTTCCGCCCCGCGGACGCGCCGCCGGAGCTCTCCTCGCCCGGCGGCTCCACCCACTACCTGGCCACGAACGAGTCCACCGGCGGCGAGTTCGGCCTGTACAAGGTGGAGCTGGCCGCGCGCTCCGCCGGCGCCAAGCCGCACTTCCACCGGGCGATGTCGGAGTCGTTCTACGTGCTCTCCGGCGCGCTGGAGCTCTACGACGGCGACCGGTGGGTGACCGGCCGCACCGGCGACTTCCTGTACGTGCCGGTCGGCGGCCTGCACGCGTTCAAGAACACCACCGACGAGCCCCTGACCATGCTCATGCTCTTCTCGCCCGGCGCGCCCCGCGAGGAGTACTTCGAGCGGGTCGCCGAGGTGGCCCAGCGCGGTGGCCAGGAGCTGACGGACTTCCGCACCCGGCACGACAGCTTCTTCGTGGAGGACTTCCCTCGGGACTCCGCTCGGGACGCGCCGCAGCGGCCGGCGGACGGCGGGGCCGCGTAACAGCGCGTCCGGGGCGCGGAAGTGACGGCCCGATTCGGTCGCTCCCGCTCCCGGGGGGGCGGCCGCCCGGGGGGGGGGGCGGGCCCCCCCCCCCCCCCCCCCCCGGGGTCACCCGACCCCGCCCCCGTCGCCACCCCCGTCTCCGTCCCCGGCCGCCCGCCGCGCAGCGGCCACCGTGCCGATGACCACCGTGACGTCGAGCTCGTCCGAGGTGGCCAGCCGGGCCGTCAGCCCGCCGCGCAGGAAGGCGAGTGCGGCCGGGGCGGCCTGGCCTTCGCTCGTCTCGACCAGGACGCAGCCGCCCGGCGCCAGCCATTCGCGCGCGCCGGCCGCCACCCGGCGCAGCACGTCGAGCCCGTCCGCGCCGCCGTCCAGCGCCACCCGCGGCTCGTGTTCGCGGGCCTCGGCCGGCAGCAGGCCCACCGCGCCCGTGGGCACGTACGGCACGTTGGCGGTCAGCACGTCGACCCGGCCGCGGAGCGCGGCGGGCAGCGGGTCGAACAGGT
>NZ_JBEHZD010001022.1:0-1216 GCF_040240285.1 Streptomyces sp. HSW2009
GCGAGCGGACGGGCAGCGGCCAGCCGACGGCCGGGACGCGCCCGCGCCGCGGACGGAGGAGCCCCGGGCCACCCCATCCCCCGGCGGCGCCGCCTCGCCCCGCCCCCAGCCGACGAACCCCGGGCGCGGGCCCGCGGCCGGGGCGGGGCCGCCGCTGACCGTCAGCACCCGTTCGCACGTGTGGGAGAACGGCTGCGACCACCGCTACCTCGTCGACCGGGAGCCGACCGCGGTGGCGCCGCCGCCGGTGGAGCAGGACGCGCCGGTGTGGGCCGCGGCGCACGGGGCCGTCCACGGCGGGACGACCAACGTGGAGGTGACGGTGGCCGGGCGGTCGGACCGGGCGGTGGTGCTGCGCGGGCTCCAGGTGCGGGTGGTGGGCCGGCAAGCGCCGCTGGCCTGGCCCTCGTTCGCGATGGAGAACGGCTGCGGCGGCTCGCTCACCCCGCGCGCCTTCGCCGTCGACCTCGATGCCGCCCGCCCGTTGGCCAAGCCGACCGACGGGAACGACGGCGGGCGCCCGCTGCCCGCGGTGCGCTTCCCCTACCGGGTCTCAGCCACCGACCCGGAGGTGCTGCGCGTCAACGCGCGCACCGTCGACTGCGACTGCCAGTGGTACCTGGAGTTGGACTGGACCAGCGGTGATCGACAGGGCACCGTTCGGATCGACGACGGCGGCCGGCCCTTCAGGACCAGCGGCATCAAGGGGCGCCCCGCATACGGCTATTGGTCGTCCGAAGGGGGCTGGATTCGCGACGGTTCCTGACCGAACCGGTGACCGGGGCCCCCGCGCGCGTCGCGTCCGCGGGGGGGCGCGCGTCGGCGCACCAGGCGCACGCACCGCCGCCGTGCGACGACCGACATCAGCCACCGCCCCGCCCCCCATTGCCCCTTAGGCATGCCTTACCTACTGTTCGAGCCGCGTCTGAACAGGACGAACACACCTGCGGATCGGGGGCCGTGTGAACGCGACCAGAAGGCAACTGCTGTGGGCGGGCGGCGCGTTGGGAACCACCACGCTGCTCAGCGCGTGCGGCGGCGACCAGCAGTCGGCGGCCCGTCCGCACGGCTCGGAGAAGCCCCGCAGGGGCGGCACGTTACGGGTCGGGGGGGGGGGGGGGGGCCGCGGCCGGCCCCCCCCCCCCCCCCCCCCGCCCGCCCCCCCCCGCGCCGCCCCCGCCCCCCCCCCCCGGGCGGGGCCCCCCCCCCCCCCCCC
>NZ_JBEHZD010001023.1:0-1215 GCF_040240285.1 Streptomyces sp. HSW2009
GTCGGGGGCGGGCGGGCCGCCGTCGGTCCGCTGGCCGGCCGGGCCGCCGGCCTGGGGCGGCTCCGCGGGCGTCGGGATGCCGTGCGCGGCCAGCGCCGCGAGGTGGCCCTCAAGGCGGTGCCGGGTGGTGGTGCGGTCGGCGGGCCCGGCGATGTAGCCGATCCGCCGGTGGCCGAGGGTGAGCAGGTGCTCGGTGAGGCGGCGGGCGCCACCGCGGTTGTCGAAGGTGAGGGTGAGCGCACCGGGCACCGGCGGCCGGCCGCAGAGCACCACCCGGGTGCCGGCCGAGGTGAGCCGCGCCACCCGGGCGGCCAGCCGCTCTGTGTACGCCGGGTCGTCCGCCGCGCTGCCGGTGAGCACCACGGCCCCGGCGCGCTGGCGCTGCAACAGGGTGAGGTAGGTGAGTTCGCGCTCGGGGGAGCCGTTGGTGTTGCAGACGACGGCTAGCTTCTCGGCGCCGGCGTTGGCCGGGCCCGTCGGTGCCTTGGCCGGGGGGCCGCCGATCGCCGCGCCCCGTGCGTCGGGCCCGGGGGCCGCCGGGGGGCCGCCCCCCCGCGCGGGCGGGGGCGGGGGGGTATTCACATCTGACGCGGCCGCCGCTACTCCGTGTGTTGATCTCGGGGGTGGCCGGATCATTTAAAAAAAAGGGGGGGGGGGGGGGGGGGGGGGGGGGGGGGGGGGGGGTGCGTGGGCGGGGGGGCCGCCGAGCGCCGCGCCGGGGGGGGCGGGCCGGGGGGCCGCCGGCGGCCCGCCGCCGATCTCGGCCTGGATGGCCCCCGCCATGATCCCGAAGAACGGGTCGGAGATGTCGTTGACGAGGATGCCCACGAGGTCGGAGTTGGCCGCGGCGAGCGCGCTGGCCGGCCCGTTGACCACGTAGTCCAGGTCGTCGACGGCCCGCAGCACCCGGGCCCGAGTGGCCTCGGCGCCCGGATAGTTCCCGCTCAGCACCCGGGAGACGGTGGCCGCCGACACCCCGGCCCGCGCCGCCACGTCCGCCAGGGTCACCGTCATCGCTTCCGCTCCATCCGCCGTCCTTCACCCCTACTGTCGTCGGTGCTGCCGAACCGGCCGTCGTGTCGTTCGTGTCGTTGGTCGCGCCGCGGACCGTGGTCGTGCGGCTGGCTTTCGTGGTCCTGCTGGTGCCTGCGGTGCGGCCCCCCGGGTCGTTTAAACCAAATAACCAGCAGACCAAAAACCATTTGTTTATATCGG
>NZ_JBEHZD010001024.1:0-1206 GCF_040240285.1 Streptomyces sp. HSW2009
GGGCGCGGGGGGGGGGGGGGGGGGGGGGCCGCGCCGGCGCGCCCGCCCCGGGGGGGGGGGCGGCGGGCGGCCCGCCCCCCCCCCCCCCCGCCGGGGGGGGGGCGCGGCGCCCGAGCCGTGTGGTGGTGCGTGGTGGGGTGCGCGGGCCCGGAGCCTGGCGCCGGGCCGCGGGTAGCTGCGGGCGTCTGTGCGCGGGCCGCGGCCCGCGTGGAGCATGGGCGGCTTGCGCGGGCCGCGGGGCCCGGCGGCTTGCGCGGGCCGGAGGCGGCTCGGCGGCCAGGAGTAGGGGCGCGGGGTCAGCCGCCGAGGCCGCCGGTGTTCTTGAGGTCGTCCAGGTCCCCGAGGTCGCCCAGGTCACCTAGGTCGGTGGGGAGGCCGGAGGGGGTGGGGATGGCGTCGCCGGGCTTCGGCTGGAGGAAGACGTCGTTCTCGGAGAGCGCGTCCCAGTCGACGGTGAGGCTGCCGTCCGCGCCCGGCGTGACCTTGCCCATGGTGCGGTCGGTGTTGCCGTCGGCGCACTTGAGCATCAGCGTGTTCTGCTGGTAAGTGCCGGTGCAGGCGCGCGGGCCCGCCAGGACGGCGGTCTTGTCCTTGATGACGAGCACCAGGCGCTGCCCGTCGCCGGCGGCCTTGGTCAGGTACGTGCCCTCGACCTTCGCGCCCTCGCCGGCGTCGTCCGCCGGCGCATCGCTCGGCTGCTGCTCGGCCCCCGTGGGCGTCTGCTTCGCCTTGTCGCCGTCCTTGTCGCCGTCGCCGTCGCTGCTGCCGCACCCCGTGACGAGCAGGGCGGCGAGGACCGACGCACCAGCGATCGTGGCTGCCTTGCGCACGCGCTTCTCCATCCGTTCCGACCGTCCCGTCCCCCGGAACGGCCGCTGTACTTGGTCAGGAGCCTGACAACGTAGCAGCAGGGCCGCCTGCCCCGGCCGCCGGACGGACCGATTCCGCGGACTCCTACGGGCCGTTCGACGACTGCCCGAGGTCTCTTGCCCGTACCCGGGGCCCTCCCACGCTCACCGGCGCTCCCGCAACGCGTTCCGGGGGCCTTCCCCGTACCCGTACCCGAACCCGAACCCGTATGACGGTGCCCCGTCCCGCGCGGGGGGGGCGGGGGCCCCGGGGGGCGGGGGGGGGGCGGGGGCCGGCCCGGGCCCGGGGCGGGGCGCCGGGGGGGGGGGTGGGGGGGGGGCGGTAGGGGGTGGGGGG
>NZ_JBEHZD010001025.1:0-1203 GCF_040240285.1 Streptomyces sp. HSW2009
CCCCCCCCCCCGGGGGGGGCCCCCCGCCCCGCCGGGGGGGCGGGGGGGGCCCCCCCCCCCCCACCCCCCCCGCCGGCCCCCCCCCCGGGCGCCCTACGGCGTGCACGGTAGGCCCCGTACGCCCCGTTACGGCCGGCCCGGCCAGCCCCACCAGCACACCGAGTACGACCGGTACGAACCGCGTGACCTGTACGAACCGTCCGGCCGGTACGGCCACTACTGCCCGTACCGGCCGTCCACCGGCTGCTACCGCCCAGATCGCGCAGGCCCCGCGCTCGGCGCACGTACGCCGCCTACGGCTGCGGCGTCCGCCGGGCGGTCAGCGGCGTCGGAGCCGTAGGGCCATCGCGCCGGACAGGCCGAGCGCGACGAGCGCGGCCAGTGCGGTCAGCGCCGACGTCGCCGTCAGCAGGCCCTCGTCACCCGCGGCGGCCGTGGCTCCCTGGCGCACGGCGTCCGGCGCGCCGGGGGCGACCCGCGCGCGCTCCGGGGCGGGCGCGGGCGCGTCGCCGCCTGGACCGAAGCCGCCCGCGAGGCCCTTCTTGTCGTAGCGGGAGCCGGGCAGCTTGTCCGCGTACGCCCGGTGGACGCGTTCGCGGTAGGCGTCCACGGTGGTCCCGCGGGCGCCGACGGCCCGCACCGCATCGGTGTCGAGCGGCAGCACCTTGTTCCCGCGCTGCACGTACCAGGCGTCGATCTGCGGCTCGCGGAAGACGGTGCCGCCAGCCAGCGCCTTGGCGCCCTTGGCCGCGTAGTACGTCTCGTCGCCGCCGGTCGCGATGTTGACCACTTTCCAGGAGTCGCCCGTGTTCGCGGTCCACACCGAGGCGACCTGGCCGTCCGCCGACACGGCCTTGCTGGCCATGAAGTCCAGCGTGGCGATGGGCGCGCGGTCGGTGCCCTTGCCGTCGGCTACGAAGCCCGGCGCGAGGGTGTAGACGGGCACCGTCGCGCCCTCGATGCGCGGCTGGGACTGCGCCGCGCGGCTGCCGCCCGCCGGGGCCAGGTCGCCCGCCGGGGCGCCGGCGCCGTCCCTGGCGAAGAAGCGCGCGAGGTGGTCGCGGGTGCTCGGGGCGGTGGCGATGTCGCGGGCGGCGTCGACCGCCGCTGCGGTCGGTGCCTTCGGCGCGGCCGGGGTCTCGGCAGCCGCGGCCGACGGGGCGCCGCCGACCAGCACGGCGACGGCGGCGAGCGCGGTGGCGG
>NZ_JBEHZD010001026.1:0-1185 GCF_040240285.1 Streptomyces sp. HSW2009
GGCTCCTACGCGGACACCGTCGCGCGGGCCGTCGTCGCCTGAGCCCAGTGCCCCCCGGCCGGGGGGGGCGGGCCGGGGGGGGGGGGGCGGGGCCGGGGGCGGGCGGGGGGGGGGGGGGGGGCGGGGGGGGCCGGGGGCGGGGGGGGGGCCCCCGGCGGGGCGGGCCGGGGGGGGCGGCGGCGCCCCGGCGCGGGGCCCAACACCACCCGGGGCGCCCCGTCCGCCGCGCCGCGGTGCACGGAGGCCGGCGCGGCGGACGCGGCGGGGCCGCGGTCCCAGGTGGCGTAGGCGACCGGGGTGCCCACGGCGAGGGCGGCGGCCGTGGCCACTGCGGCGAGGGAGAGACGGGAGGTGAGGACCGGCACGGGCGGATTCCCTTCGCTGGGGGTCGGTGGAGCGCGCGGTCTGGTGCCCCGCAGGCTCTGCCGGCGGCCAGGACGCGCCCTGGCTACCGTCCCCGGTGGGGCGGGTCCCACACACCCGTTCTCCCGAACATCCCCCATCCAGCACCTCCCCGGTCCGCACCCACCCGCACCCACCCGCACCCCGGGCCCCGCGGGCTGCGCACCGCCGCTGGCGGGGGCGGGGGCGGGGTGCACGCGGGCGGCTCACCGGACCTCCGGCACGCACGCCCTGCGGCGGAGCAGGCTGAGGAACCGTCCGGCGAAGACCGGGTGGCCCGCCGGCGAGGGGTGGAGGCGGTCCAGGCCCTCGGGTTCGAGGAACAGCGGCAGACAGCTCGGCCCGAACACCTCGGGCCCGTGCACGTAGTGCAGGTGCCGGTCGCCGTGGTCGCGCAGCAGCGTGACCGCGTGCCGCACCCGCTCGCGGCTCTCCCGCACCGTCAGCCCCGAAGGCCCGGCCACCTCCTCCCGGTCGGGCGCGACGATGGTGGACATCACGGCGAACGGGGTCGTGGGGTGGCCGTCGCGCACCGTCCGTACGAAACCGACGAGCGCGGCGGTCAGCGACTCACCGCTGTGCGTACCGAGGGTGTGCACGTTGATGCCGATGCACAGGGTGAGCAGCTCGGCGGGCAGGTCCCGCATCAGGCGCGCGGTCATCGGCTGGAGGTAGCAGCCCGCACCGATCGCCAGCGAGGTCAGGTCCCAGCCGGCGCGCCGGGCGACCAGGGCCGACCAGGTCCGCGAGGGGGAGCGGGCACCGCGGCCCTGGGATATGGAG
>NZ_JBEHZD010001027.1:0-1182 GCF_040240285.1 Streptomyces sp. HSW2009
GGCCGCAGAGACCAGCGAGAAGCGACTGTTTACTAAAAACACAGGTCCGTGCGAAGCCGTAAGGCGATGTATACGGACTGACGCCTGCCCGGTGCTGGAACGTTAAGGGGACCGGTTAGCTGACTTTCGGGTTGGCGAAGCTGAGAACTTAAGCGCCAGTAAACGGCGGTGGTAACTATAACCATCCTAAGGTAGCGAAATTCCTTGTCGGGTAAGTTCCGACCTGCACGAATGGCGTAACGACTTCTCGACTGTCTCAACCATAGGCCCGGTGAAATTGCATTACGAGTAAAGATGCTCGTTTCGCGCAGCAGGACGGAAAGACCCCGGGACCTTTACTATAGCTTGATATTGGTGTTCGGTTCGGCTTGTGTAGGATAGGTGGGAGACTGTGAAGCATGCACGCCAGTGTGTGTGGAGTCGTTGTTGAAATACCACTCTGGTCGTGCTGGATGTCTAACCTGGGTCCGTGATCCGGATCAGGGACAGTGTCTGGTGGGTAGTTTAACTGGGGCGGTTGCCTCCTAAAGGGTAACGGAGGCGCCCAAAGGTTCCCTCAGCCTGGTTGGCAATCAGGTGTTGAGTGTAAGTGCACAAGGGAGCTTGACTGTGAGACTGACGGGTCGAGCAGGGACGAAAGTCGGGACTAGTGATCCGGCGGTGGCTTGTGGAAGCGCCGTCGCTCAACGGATAAAAGGTACCCCGGGGATAACAGGCTGATCTTCCCCAAGAGTCCATATCGACGGGATGGTTTGGCACCTCGATGTCGGCTCGTCGCATCCTGGGGCTGGAGTCGGTCCCAAGGGTTGGGCTGTTCGCCCATTAAAGCGGTACGCGAGCTGGGTTTAGAACGTCGTGAGACAGTTCGGTCCCTATCCGCTGTGCGCGTAGGAGTCTTGAGAAGGGCTGTCCCTAGTACGAGAGGACCGGGACGGACGAACCTCTGGTGTGCCAGTTGTTCTGCCAAGGGCATGGCTGGTTGGCTACGTTCGGGAGGGATAACCGCTGAAAGCATCTAAGCGGGAAGCCTGCTTCGAGATGAGGGCTCCCACCCACTTGATGGGGTAAGGCTCCCAGTAGACGACTGGGTTGATAGGCCAGATATGGAAGCCTCGTGAGGGGTGGAGTTGACTGGTACTAATAGGCCGAGGGCTTGTCCTCAGTTGCTCGCGTTCACTGTGT
>NZ_JBEHZD010001028.1:0-1178 GCF_040240285.1 Streptomyces sp. HSW2009
GGCCGGACGGTGCGCACCATGATCGACCTACCCGCGGCGTCCGCGGTGCCCGCGACCTTGGCCACGGTGCGGGAGGCCGGCGCGCGCGACCGGGTCTACTACTGCGGCAACCTCGCCGCCCTGCAAGCCGTACGGCGGGCCGAGCCGGATGCGGAGATCGCGTTCACCTGGACCACATTGGCGCCGCCGAGCCACAGCCTCCTCGCCGAGCTCCGCCCTCGTTGGCTCAACTACCGGTTCGGCATCGTCTCCCCCTCGCTGGTGGAGCGGGCACACGCCGACGGCATGCTGGTCTCCGCCTGGACGGCGGACACGAAGCGCACCATGCGGCGGCTGATCCGGGCCGGTGTGGACGGCATCACCACCAACCGCATCAGCACACTGCGCGCGCTCGTCGAGCAGGGCACCTCAACGGACCGCCGCTGACAGCGCTGCCGCGCCCCGCAACCACGGGCCCGCCTGAACCTTGCCCATAAGCCGCCGGCCCAGCCGTCTCGCCTCTGCCCCCTCTGCCCCGTCCCGTGCCGCCCCGTCCGTCGTCGGGGCCCTAAGCCCCCCTTGACCGCCCAGAGGCGCGTACGGGGCAAGCAAAGGCCCAGAGCAAGCGGCACGGCACCAGCGCACCGCCCCTGGGTGTACTCACCGCGCTCCGTGCCCCGTGCGTGCCGTCGAGGCACCCACCACTATCCCGGCGCGCCCCATGTGCCTGGTGCCCCACCCGCGCGCATACGGGGCCACAGCCCCGTGCTCCGCGGACGGTCCCAGCCCGCCCCGTACGAAGCACCCGGCCCCGCGTGCTCCCCGCTCCGCGCACCTCAGGTGCCCGCAACCCTGTGGCACCCGCCGCCACGCCGCCTCGTACCGCGCCCCACGCATCCAGACCGTCCAATCGGCCCATGCACGTACGGAGCGAGCCCGGCCCGACCCCGTACGCGGCGCACCGATGGGCACGTTGCTCCGCCCCGCATCGAGTAACCCCCGCAGCCCCGTACCCCATAGCGAGCCCAGCTCCGTGCTCCGTGCTCCGTGCTCCGTGCTCCGTGCTCCGTGCTCCGTGCTCCGTGCTCCGTGCTCCGTCCAAGGCGCTACGCCCCGTACTCCCCGCCTCGCGCGCGAGGCTGCGCCGCCCGCCCCGTGCCCCGTGCCCCGTGCCCCGTGCCCCGTGCCCCGTGCCCCGT
>NZ_JBEHZD010001029.1:0-1165 GCF_040240285.1 Streptomyces sp. HSW2009
CACGCATCCACGTACGCACACGCATCCCCGTACGCACCCACCTGGCCGGCCAGCCCCACAGCCCCACAGGCCGCGCCCCCCCCCCCCCCCCCCCCCCCCGGCCCCACGTACGTCCCGGACCCGTGGCCACTCCACTGCCCCGGCGCACGACGGCGGATTCAGGTCACGACGGCCGCCCCCGTCGTAGCGTGGTGTTCATGAACGTATTCGGTGTGGACATCGGCGGTTCGGGGATCAAGGGCGCGCCGGTGGACTTGGAACGCGGTGATCTGGCGACCGAGCGGCACAAGGTGCTCACCCCGCAGCCGGCGACCCCGGAGGCGGTCATGGACGGGGTCTGCGAGGTGGTCGAGCACTTCGGTTGGCGCGGTCCGGTCGGCGCCACGTACCCGGGCGTCGTGGTGGACGGCACCACCCGTACCGCCGCCAATGTGGACAAGTCATGGATCGGCGTGGACGCGGCGGGGCGGCTCAGCGAGCGGCTGGGCGCGCCGGTCACCCTGGTCAACGACGCGGACGCGGCGGGCATCGCCGAGCTGCGGTTCGGCGCGGGCCGGGGCCGCACCGGCACGGTCATCCTGCTCACCCTCGGCACCGGCATCGGCAGCGCCGTGTTCACCGGCGGCCACCTGGTGCCCAACACCGAACTCGGCCACCTCGAACTGCGCGGCCACGAGGCCGAGACCCGGGCCTCCACCCGGGCCAAGGAAGAGGGCGACCTGAGCTGGCAGCACTGGGCGCGGCGGGTCGAGAAGTACCTCGCGCACGTGGAGATGCTGTTCTCGCCCGAACTGTTCATCATCGGCGGCGGTGTCAGCCGCAAGGCGGACAAGTTCCTGCCGCTGATCAAGGGCATCAAGGCCGAGGTGGTGCCTGCTCAGCTTCGGAATAGCGCGGGGATCGTGGGCGCGGCGATGGCTGCTTCCCTCGCCGCTCACCCTGCTGACCAGGCCCTTCCTCCACTCCCCGGCCCATCTGCGGACCCGGGGCCCGATCTCGGGGCGGCTGCGGGCTTCTGACGCCGGCGGGCCGTGGGCTGCGCTCGGGACCCCGCTCGGGGCGCAGTCCCGGCTCCGGGTGCGGGCCCCGCGTGGCGTGCGGCCCCCGCTGCGGGCGCTGTCCGCGCTGCCGGCCGGTGCCGGGCCCGCTGCCGGTGCCGGGCCTG
>NZ_JBEHZD010000103.1:0-18142 GCF_040240285.1 Streptomyces sp. HSW2009
CTGCCCGCGCTGCCCGCGCTGCCCGCGCTGCCCGCGCTGCCCGCGCTGCCCGTCGGGGCCCCGTGGGGCGGGCGGGCCGTGCCGGTCCGTGCCGGCACCGGGTGGGCCAGCAGCGTGCGCCCGGCGCCGACGCTCAGGGCCAGGCCGGCGGCGGTGAGGGCGGTCAGATGGGTGGTGACTGTCAGATGCCCGGCCACCAGGCCGCCGAGGCCGGCGCCGACCATGCCGCCGAGGCTGTAGGCCGCGTGGAACGCCGGCATCACGGGGCGGCGCAAGGCGGCCACCAGGTCGACGGCGGTGCTGTTCATCGCCACGTTGAGGCCGCCGTAGCCGGCGCCGAAGACGAGGAGGACCAGGCCGAGGGAGAGCGCCGACGTGGCGTGCGGCGGCAGCGCGACCCCCAGCGACATGAGTACGGCTGCGGCCACCGTCACCGGCTGGTGGCCGTGGCGCTGGCAGAGCCGACCGGTGAGCATCATGGTGGCCACCGCGCCCGCGGACACGCCGAGCAGGGCGAGTCCCAGGGCGCCGGTCGAGGCGCCGGTCCGTTCCTTGATGGCCGGGATGCGGACGACCCAGCCGGCGAAGATGAAGCCGTCCAGGGCGAAGAAGAGCGTCAGCGCGACGCGTAGGCGACGGATGATCGGGTCCACGGCGGCGCTTCCCCGTCCCCACGGGGTGGCCGTCCGTATTTTGTTTAACGTCGGCACAAAGCCAGAATAGAGGGGTGACCCAGACACGGACAAGACTGGAGCGGGGCCGGAGCGCCCTCGGACCCGCGCTGGAGCTCGTACACACCGGCCGCGCGCCCACGCGCGCGGTGCTCACCGCCGAACTCGGCGTGACCCGCGCCACGGCGGGCGCCGTCGCGGCCGAGCTGGAGGCGCTCGGCCTGATCCAGGTCGACTCGCGCCCCGGCGCAGCCGCCGGTGCCCAGGGGCGGCCCTCGCACCGGCTCACCGTCGCGCCCGACGGCCCGGTGGTGCTCGCCGCGCAGGTGCACGTGGACGGGTTCCGGGCGGCGCTGGTCGGCCTCGGCGGGCGCATCGTCGCCACCGCCCCGGGCTGCATGACGGTGCCCGCCGATCCCGCGGCCGTGCTGGACGCCGTCGTCGCGGCCGGGGCCGGACTGCTGCGCGACAGCGGCCGGCGCTGTCTGGGCGCCGGGCTCGCCGTCCCCTCGGCCGTGGCCGAACCCGAGGGCACCGCACTGAACCCGCTGCACGTCGCCTGGCCGGCCGGCGCCCCGGTGCGGGAACTGTTCCGGCGCAGCCTGGCCCAGGCCGGCATCCCGGGCCCCGGCGGTGCGCCGACGCCCGGCGCGGTGGTGCAGGAGCCGGCCGCCGGGCACCCCGCGCGCGGGGACGCGCCGCCCGCCGGACAGGCGGGGAACGACATCAACCTGGCCGCGCTCGCCGAGTACCGGCACGGTGCCGGGCGCGGTGCCAGGCACCTGCTGTGCGTGGCCACCGGACACCGCGGCGTCGGCGGCGCGCTGGTGCTCGACGGGCGGCTGCACACCGGAAGTTCGGGTCTCGCCCTTGAGGTCGGACACCTGACCGTGCGCCAGGACGGCCACCCCTGCCACTGCGGCAGCCGCGGCTGTCTCGACGTGGAGACCGACCCGCTGGCCTTTCTGACCGCGGCCGGCCGGGCCCCGGGCCCCGAGGTGTCGCTGCTCAAGGAGGCGCGTGCGCTGCTGCGCGACGAGTCCGCCGACCCGGCCGTGCGCGCCGCCACCCACCTGCTGCTCGACCGGCTCGGCCGCGGCCTCGCCGGCCTGGTCAACATCCTCAACCCGGAACGGATCATCCTCGGCGGCCTCCACCGCGACCTCCTCGAAGCCGCCCCGGAGCAACTGAGCGCCGTCGTCGCCCGGCACAGCCTGTGGGGCCGCAGCGCCGGCGTGCCCATCCAGCCGTGCACGCTCGACTACAACAGCCTGGTCGGCGCGGCCGAACTCGCCTGGCAGCCGGTACTGGACGATCCCCTGGCGGCAGTGGGCGGGTGACCGCCCGCGGGATGCGTTGCTCGGAGCCGGTGCACGCGGCTACGCGCGTGCGCGCGTACGGGAATGCGGGCAGCCGGCTGGGAAGTACGGCCGGGTTGTGGGGCGTTGTGCCGCCGGGCCGCCGGGCCGCCGGGCCGCCGGGCCGCCGGGCCGCCGGGGAGCGCGGGGTGGTGCGCCGTCTGCCGGGGCACTCAGCGGTGCCTGGAGGTGCCGGGTTGCCGGGCGAGACGCCCGCGCGCCCAAGCCGTACGCGGGGCGGGCGGCGGATGCCGCCTGCCGTGCCTCGTGCGCCGGGCGCCGTGCTCCGTGTGGCCAAGAGGGGCGCGGTCCTCGCTCACGCGCCGTACGGGCGATCGGGCGTGCCCCGCCGCCATCGACCGGGTGGACGCGCGCTGCGGATGCGCGGGCGAGGTGCGTGAGCACCCCTCAGCCCCGCCCAGCCGACCACGCCGCCAGCCCAGCCAGCCGACCATTCCGCCAACCCAATACAGCCCAACCCAACCAACCCAGCCCGCAGCCGTAACCCGCGGTGAGCGGTTCGGGTCCGCGCAGCGGGGGAGTGGCCGTGGCCTGGCCTGCGCGTCGGCTCAGCCAGTAGCCGGTGCGGGCGCGTCCGGTTCCGTGGCGGTGGGGTGCGGGGCGGCGACGGGGGCGGAGGCCGGGGCCGGGGCCGGAATGGTGGGTGGGGGCGCCGGGGCGGTGGTGGGTTGTTGGTCCGGGGTGGCGGTCACGGCGGCCAGGCGGGTGGCGATGCGTTCGGTGACCGTGTGAGCGGGGTTGGCCGTCAGCCAGTCGCGGGCGTAGCCGAGAGCGAGTTGCCACTGGTCAGGCGTGCAGTCCGACCGTTCGAGCAACTCCGCCACCAGCGAGCCGACGCCGGCCACCGGCTCCCGGCTCAGCAGCCAGTCCAGGCTGTAGCTGACGGCACGCGCCGACTGTTCGGCGGTCAACTGCTTGGTCAGCACGATCCGCAGCAGTGGCTTGGCCTCGTTGCTCTCGGCGCCGTCGGCCTGGCGCAGGGCGCGCTCGATCGCGGCCTGTTCGTGCTCGTCCGACAGATGGCGGTTGCGCAGCAGTGCCAGCAGTACGGGGCGGGTCTTGAACGTCCTGCCGCTGGTCCGGGTCAGCAGGGCCAGTGCCTCTTCGGCCGCGTCCCAGAGCTGTTCGGGAGTGAGCTCGGGCGTCCGGAGCAGCGAGATGATCACCAGCCGGGCCTTGACCACCTCGTCGGAGCGCAGGTACGCCAGCGCCTGCCCCGCCACCGCCCGCCGCTGTTCGGGCAACAGCTCCTCGTTTTCCAACAGGGCCACGAAGTCCCGCCAACTGAGCACCGAGGTCAGCGCGGCGTGCACGGCCGCGAGCATCAGCCGCGGATCGAGCGGGTCCGCATCCGGCGAGGCGACGTGCGCGAATGCGGGCGGAGTGTTGTTCGTACGCGCGGATGTGGACGGCCCACTGCCCGCGTCGGACGCCGCGCCACCCGCGCCCCGTACGGTGTCCGGCTCCCCGGCCGTGTGCATGGCGTCGGCGGGCGACGGATCGAGTGCCGGTGGTGCGTTTTGAGCAGGAGGCGCAGGGAACGCGCCCGCGTGCGCGCGAGGCGGCTCCGGTGCTTCGCGGTGGTGCTGGTCGGGACGGGTGAGCAGACGCAGCAGGACGGCGCCGCGCTCCGGGTCATCCGGGTTGGCCAGCAGCCAGGCCCGGGTCTCCTCGACGCTGCGCAACCAGTCGCCGAACTCGTCGTCGCCGTGCGCGGTCAGGAAGGCCCGGACCTCCGGCGCCCAGGGGCGCTCGGAGTTGACCGCGTACCAGTTCAGCGCGTGCACGTTCAGCGCGCGCCGCCGGTCGTCGGTCAGGTCGTGCCGCTCGGTGAGGGCGAACAGCACCCGCGGCGCCTCGGCCGTCCGCTCGCAGCGGGCCAGCCAGCGGAAGCCGAGTGCCGTCGCCCGCGCGTACGCCGGCTCCGGCAGTGCGCGGCCGAGCAGCGCGGGCAGCGGCGCCGGCGCTGTCCCGACCCCCGTCTCCGCGCTCTCGGCCACCAGCCGGCCGGCCAGGGCGGCTGCCGTCCCCTCCTGCCGCGCGGTGAGCTGCGGCTGGTCGAGCACGGCGGCGACGGCGGCCCGTACGGTGCGCTCCGCGGCGTCGGGGGCCGCGCAGTGCGCCAGGGTGCGTTCCACGAGGTTGTGCACCTCGGGTGCCGTCAGGTCGTCCAGGCCGAGCAGCGCGGCCAGATCGCTCAGGCAGGGCGGGGCGAGCCCGCCGTTGCCCTGCGGCCAGCCGCGGCTGCCCCCGACCCAGCCACGGGTGCGCAACACCCGCAGCCACAGGAACCCGCGGTCGCGGTGGCGCTGCGGGCGGGCGAGCCACTCCACCGCGCGGTCGAGCGCCCGCGCCTCCTGGGCCGGCCGCAGCTCCGGCGTGCTCAGCAACAGCCCCAGGGTCGGCCCCACCTCGTCGGCCGGGCCCTCGTCCACCGCATCGGCATCGGCATCGGCACCGGCATCGGTGCCGGCGTCGGCGTCGGTAGCGCCATCGCCGCCGGCGTCACCACCGGCGCTGGCGACAGAGCCGACCTCGGCGCCCGCGCCCGTACCCGCAGGTGCCGCCTCATCGCCGCCCGCCGCCGTGCCGGGCTCCGCGCCGTCCGCGCCGGGCTCAGCCACACCACCCGACCGCCCGCCGGCGGCGGCAGCCTCCCGCCCACCAGGTGCTTCGTCCGCCCCGTCCGTAGCCACGGCATGCGCCTGGAGCCAGCTCAGGGTCGCGTCGGCGGCCCGGCGCGCCTGGTCGCGGCGCAGGTCGCGGGAGCTCAGGGCCGCCCGGTGGACCGCGGCGGACACCGCGTCGGTGCCGTAGAACTCCAGCCAGTTCAGGGCGAAGTCGACGGTACGGCGCAGCCGCTCCCCGCTTTCGCCCCCCTCCGCGCCCTTTCCGCCCCCCTCGCGCTCCGTGCTCCCGGCGCACTCCCCGGTCAGGAGCGCCACCAGCACCTCCGCGGCGTTCGGCGCCTGCGGATGGGTCTGTACCCAGGCCAGCGCGCGCTCGGCCAACTCGGCCGCCCGCGGCCCGAGGTCCGCGCCGGTGAGCAGCGGAGACAGTACGTAGCCCGCGGCAGGCGACTCGTCGTACCGGCACACCCACTCCCACGCAAGGCGCACCACGTCGGTGCGCTGCTCCCCGGTGAGCGCCGGGTGCGGCAGCAGCGGGCCGAAGACCTGGGCCGCCGACAGGTACTCCGCATGGCCGTGCTGCAACCAGGCGACGGCCTGGTCAACGGCGCGCCCGGCGCGCAACTCCGCCAGATCCGTCCGGCGCAGCAGCGCGTGCAGGACGAACCTGGCCACCGCCTCCGCCTCGTTGTGCCCCAGCCAGGTCAGCGCGAGCCCCGCGGTCTGCTTGTGCTGCGCCCGGGTGAGCTGCGGATGGGCCACCAGCGGGGCCAGCACCAGGCTCGCGGCCCGCTGCGCCGCGTGCCCGTGGCCGAGCCAGCCGAGCGCCGCCACTACGGTCCGCCGCGCGGCACCGGGCTCCACGTCCGTACGGGAGAGCAGCCGGTGCAACACGTGCGAGGCGTCCGTGGTGTGGTGGGCGTGTAGCCAACTGAACGCGTAGTACGCGGCGGTCGACAACTGTTGCCCGGTCAGCGCGCGGTCGCGGCGCAGCAGCGCGCCGAGGACGAACCGTGCGGCCCGGTGCCGCTTCCACAGCATCAGCCAGGCCAGCGCGTAGTCGACCACCCGCTCCTCGTACCCGGCGGGCAGGTCGTGCCGCTCCAGCAGAGCGTGGATCACATGGTGCGAGGTCTCTGCCTCGGGACCGCCCCGGTACAGCCAGGCGAGGGCCGCCTCCACCAGGTGCTCGGGCACGGTAGCCGTTGCCGACTCGACGGCCTGTGCCAGCAGGGCCCGGGCCGCTGGCGAGTCCTTTTCGCGGACCAGCCACGGCTGCGCCACCTCGTCCCAGACCCCGTCCGCGGCCCCCTGCCAGGGCCGGCGGCTGAGCAGGGTGAGCAGCGCCTGCCGGCCCTCGTCGCCGGCCCGCTTGAGCAGCGCGCCGACCCGCGCCGCCTGTGACCGCAGCCAATCGCCGCCGACCCTGGCCACCTGCCGGTTCTGCGCGTCGTCCAGATCGGCGGCCAGCCGCGCCAGGTGGCCGGCGAAGCCACCGAAGGTACGGGCGGTGACCAGCGAGGTGGTGAAGACGTCCCGTACCGAATCCAGGTGCACCGGGCCGGCGGGCAGCAGCAGTTGCCGCACCAACTCGTCCGTGACGATGTCGTGGACCACCATGAGCTGGTCCTCGTGCGGTTCCTCAAGCCAGCCGAGTTCGGTCAGCGTACGGACGATGTAGTCGCCGTCGAACCCGCTGCCGCGGTCGGTCAAGAAGGCGTCCACCGCCGCGACGACCGCGTCCCGCGGCTGCGGGCAGGCGTAGGCGGCGACGGTCGCGGCCAACTGCCGGTCACCGGGCGGGCGCGGCGTCGCGTCCCGGTCGTCGTCCTCCTCCGGCGCTTCGGGGGAGCGCAGCCGGTCCTCCTGGAGCCGCGGGTCGAGCCAGGCCAGGAGGTCGTCACTGCGCCAGCCGGACAGCCGCGGAATGTCCTGTCTGGCCACGAAGCGCCGCTCGATCTGGGCCGCGACCAGCAGGGCGATGATCGGCCGGTTGCCGCACGCCTGCCGGAGCGTGGGGTGCTTCATGCGGTCCAGCGCCGTCGGCGCGACCCTCGGCAGCATCGCGTCGATCACCGCCGACTGGTGCCCGCTGTCCTGGCGCAGCGTCACCTCGTCGAAGAGCTGTCGTACGCCGCGCTTGCGCAGCACCGGCAGCGTGCCGGGCCGGGTGGAGGCCACACAGGCGACCTGGATGCCGCGCTCGGCGGCGCCGAGCATGAACTCGTCGGCCAGCGCGCCCAGGTCGAGCTGGGCACAGGTGTCCAGGTAGTCGAGCACCAGCAGCACGCGCGACTGCCCGGCGTCGAAGACGGCCTGTTCCAGATGGGCCACGGTCAGCGAGCGCTGCCGGTCGGTCCGCACGTGCAGTACGTGCCAGCCCGCGTCGTGCGCCGCCTGCGCCACCTCGAAGCACGTCCGCGTCTTCCCCGTGCCCGCCGCCCCCACCAGGAGCACGCCGCGGCCCCGCTCGGGGCCGGTCAGCCGGTCGAGCAGCCGCTGCGGCGCGGCCTCGCTGTGCGGCCCCGGGCTGACGAACTCCAGGTGCTCGGGCAGCAGATAGCTCTTGGTGCCGCGGAGCCCGGCGAGGACGCTCTCGTGGGTGCGCACGTTGCTGGGCAGCGCCCGCGGCGCGCCGCCGGGCAGCGGGACGTCGACCGGCTCCGGGTTCACCTCGTGCGCGCGCAGGTAGCGGGCGAACTTTCCGGTGTCGGCGAGGGAGTCGACGCGGGTGGCGACGGCGGAGCGGGTGCCGGCCGGTGTCAGATGGGTGGTGTAGACGCCCACGATCAGGTGCGGGGCTTCGGGGCCGGTGCCGCGCGTGGCGAGCACCGCGGCGCCGGAGAACCCCTCCCACGGGGAGCCGGGGCCGGTCACCGCCGTCGGCTGCACCGATTCGTGCCACAGGTCGAGCCCGTCGACGTCCGGTTGCGAGGCGAGTTGGATGGTGCCGGTGGCCTGCCGGCGCCGCGGCTTGCCGTCCTCCCGGGCGAACCGGGGGAAGCCCAGGGCGTGGAACGCAAGCGTGCCCACGGCGGTGGGCAGTCGACCGAAGCGCAGCGGCGCCAGCGCGTCCACCGCCTCGTCGAGGATGAGCAGCGCGAGGTCCTGCGCGGGCGCCAGCACCACGAGCTCCACGTCGGCCGAGGCGGAGCCGCTCCCGGGCGCTGGCCGTAACACCCGGTACGTGCAGGTGGCGTCGTCCACCACGTGCCGAGCGGTCAGGACGAGCTCGCCGGTCAACAGGAAGCCGGAGCCGCCGTAGCACACGGTGCCGTCGGGGCGGCTGATCCGTACCACCTCGACGGCCCGGTCCGGCAGGTCATGCACGCCGTCTTACCTCCCAACCGTCGTTATTCGGGACGTCGTTCGGGCCGGGACGCGATCCGCACCTGGTCGCCCGCGGCCGTCTCGGCAGCCAACTGCAAGGAGAGCGCGTGCGTGGTCGTGGTGGTCGACGAGGCTCCGCCATCGGCCGAAACCAACCAGAACTTCAGCCCGGCATGGCCCTCTTTTGCGTTTTCCACCGCCACTTGGAGATCGAGGCTGATGGACTCGATGCGAAACTTGATCGCCTCGTGCTCGCCCTCGGCCATGGCCTCCGCCAGTTCGGCCCGCAATCCCTGGATGGCCCGTGCGAGCCCGATCTCCGTACCCATGCCGCCGCTCCCCTCGCGCAAGAGCCCTCACCGTACACGCGCCGATCGACCCTGATCACATGGTGGCCGGTGCTGGCGGTCCGTGCCCAGATGCCGGACCGTACGGTCCCGTTCCCCGGGGCGCCCAGTGTGCTGACCGCCGGACCCGGTGGAGCCGGCGCACGCCTCAACTGGCCGGGAACGGCGGGCCGATGGGCTGGATGCGGCCGTTTCCTGGGAGTGGGCCGGGCTCTGCGCAACGCCACTGCCCGGCCTTCTGTCCGGCTCCCTGCCCGGCCCCGTTCTCGGGTCCGTGCCCGACTCCCCGCCAGCCCCTTCTTCGGCCCCGCGCCCCGCCCCTGTCCGCTCTCGACGGGCCCTGCCTGGCCGCCCGCCCCACCGCCTGCCCGGCGGGTCCCGACCAGCCGCGTCCGGCCCGCGCTCCGCACCCGCATCCGGCGCGTACTCCGCCCCCCCACGTCCGGCCTGCGCGCCGCCCCCGCGGGCCCCCCACGCGCAGCGCTCGCCCGCCCCGTACGCCGCACCCGTGCGACCCGCCCCGGCCACCTCCGCGCACCCGGCTACCCCCGTGGGCGTACGCCCCGACGCGCGCCGGCGGCCGGTGGCCCGTGCGGCAACCGGCCGCCGCGCCGCGCCTTCGCCGCGCCGTCCGGAGCCGCGCCACCGCGGTGGTACTGCCGTCCGCCCCGCCTACTCCCCGTGGGGTACGCGGACGGCCGCTGGCCGTACGACGACGTGAGGGCCGCCGCGGAGCAGGCTCGTACCCGTCTGGTACAGCCCTTCCACCGAGGAGTCCGATCACGATGAACACGCTCGCGCACGCCTGGGGCGACGGCGGCGGACCCGGCCCCTGGATTCTGCTCGTTCCGTTCGTCTGGGCCCTGGTCATCGGGGGCGGCATCGCCGTGCTGCGGCGCACCGTCTGGCGTGGCCGCGGGCCCTGGCCGCGCTCCGCTCCGCCGGCCCCCCCGGCCGCGCACGCCCCGCTGACGATCCTCGGGCGCAGGTTCGCCGCCGGGGAGATCGACGAGGAGGAGTACTGGCGACGCCTCTCGGTCCTCAACGAGGAGTTCGGGACCGGCATCAAGGGCGGTGCGGTATGAGCCAGCACCCCAACCCGGTGGCCCCCGGCACCTCCGCGCAGGCCGGTTTCCCGCTGGCCTCCGGCGCCCCCGTACGGGCCGCCGGCCAGCCGACGGCCGGCGCCCAGGTGCGGCCCGGCGCCCATCCGATCACCGACGTTCAGCCGACCACCCCCACCCCCGCCGTCCGCGTGGTCGACGCCGTCAAGGTCTACGGCGCCGGCGACACGGAGGTGCGGGCCCTGGACGGGGTGAGCGTCGACTTCCCCGCCGGGCGGTTCACCGCGATCATGGGCCCGTCCGGCTCCGGCAAGTCCACCCTGATGCACTGCGCGGCCGGCCTCGACACCCTCACCTCAGGCTCCGCCTTCCTGGCCGAAACCGACCTCAGCACGCTCGACGACCGGCGCCTGACGTTGCTGCGCCGGGCCAGGATCGGCTTCGTCTTCCAGGCGTTCAACCTGGTCCCGACGTTGACCGTGGCCGAGAACATCAACCTGCCGCAGGACCTGGCAGGGCAGCGCACCGACCCCGACTGGCTGGCGGAACTGGTCGACGTCGTCGGCCTCGGCGGCCGGTTGCACCACCGGCCGAGCGAACTCTCCGGCGGCCAGCAACAGCGCGTCGCCGTGGCCCGCGCACTGGCCAGCCGCCCCGAGGTGGTCTTCGCCGACGAGCCCACCGGCAACCTCGACTCCCGCTCCGGCGAGGAGGTGCTCGGCCTGCTCGGCGCGGCCGTCCGCACCATGGGCGGCACCGTCGTCATGGTCACCCACGACCCGGTCGCCGCGGCCCACGCCGACGAGGTCCTGATGCTCGCCGACGGACGCCTGGTGGACCGGCTCGCCGAACCCACCGCGGAACGCATCCTGAACCGGCTCGGCGAACTCGGCCGCGACGCGCGGTCGGAACGGGGCGCGGCGTCATGACCGGCAACCGTGCCGTGCTGCGGCTGGCCCGTGCCTCGCTGCGGGCCCACAAGCGACGGTTCGTCGGCACCGTGTGCGCCGTCGTACTCGGCGTCGCCTTCCTCGGCGGCACCCTCGTCATGAGCGACACCCTGCGCGCCAGCTTCGACACCCTCTTCGGCAACGCCACCAGCGGCACCGACGCCGTCGTCCGCAGCGCCGACGTCATCACCACCGCCGGCAGCGTGGCCGGCACCCGCGAACCGGTGGACACCAGCCTGGCGCGCACCATCGAGCGGCTGGACGGGGTGGCCGCAGCCGAGCCCAACATCCAGGGCGCGGGCCAACTCGTGGGCAAGGACGGCGACGGCGTGGGCGGCAAGGGCCCACCGACCCTGGCCGGCAACTGGATCGCCGACGAGGAACTGGCCTCCTACCAACTCGCCGAAGGGCGCGCCCCCAAGGCGTCGGGCGAGGCCGTCATCAACCGCGGCGCGGCCGAGGCGGGCGATCTGAAGATCGGCGACCGGACCGTGCTCCGCACCCCGGAACCGCATCCGATCACCATCGTCGGCCTGGCCACCTTCGGCGGCGAGGACGGCATGGGCCAGGTCACCTTCACCGGCCTGACCAGGGCGGACGCCGAACGGTTCGTCACCGCGCGGCCGGGCCAGGCCGCCAGCATCCAGGTGCGGGCCGACTCCGGGATCAGCCAGCAGGAGCTGGTGGACCGGCTGGAGCGGGTGCTGCCCCGCGGCATCGAGGCGATCACCGGCGAGGAGTCGGCGGAAGAGAACCTGGACCAGGTCTCCGGCACCTTCCTCACCCTCTTCACCACCCTGCTCCTGGTCTTCGCCGGCATCGCCCTGCTGGTGGCCACCTTCTCCATCCACAACACCTTCGCGATCGTGGTCGCCCAGCGCACCCGCGAGAGCGCGCTGCTACGGGCGCTCGGCGCGGTCCGCGGCCAGGTCATGACCGGTGCACTCATCGAGTCGGCGGCGGTGGGCCTGGTCGCCTCGCTCATCGGACTGGTCGCGGCCATCGGGCTCGCGGCCGGCCTCCAGGCGCTCTTCCCGGCCGTCGGCTTCCCCTTCCCCACCGGCGACCTGGTGATCGAGCCGCTGTCGCTGCTGCTGCCGCTGGGCGTGGGCGTCGTGGTGTGCGTGGGCTCCGCGCTGCTGCCGGCGCTGCGGGCGGGACGCACCGCCCCGCTGGCCGCACTGCGGGAGACCGCCGTCGACCACTCCGCCGCCTCCCGCGTCCGCAGTGGGAGCGGCGCGGCCCTGGTCACCGTGGGGGTGGCGCTGACCGTGGCGGCCACCGTCGCCGACCCGCCCTCGATCCCGCTCACCGCGGCGGGCGCCGTGCTGACCGTGGCCGCCTTCGTCGTACTCGGCCCGCTCGCCGCCGCGTACGCGGTACGGGCACTGGGCGGCCCGCTGCGCGCCCTGCGTGGCGTCGGCGGCGTACTGGCCGGCCGCAACGCGCTGCGCAGCCCCAAGCGCACGGCCGCGACGGCCACCGCGCTGATGATCGGCGTGAGCGTCGTGTCGCTGTTCACCGTGTTCGCCGCATCGCTGAAGGCCACGCTCAACGACACCGTCTCGCGGACCTTCGCCGGCGACGTCGCGGTCAGCGTCCCGGCGTTCGGCGGCGGTGGCGCCGGCCTGAGCCCCGGCCTCGCGCCCGCACTGGACGCGCTGCCCGAGGTGGACACCGCGCTCGGCCTCGGCCGCGGCGTGGCCAAGGTCGACGGCGCGGGGCGGGAGGTGACCGTCACCGACCCGGCCGCCCTCGCGCGCGTGCTCGACCTCGGCACCACCCGCGGCGACCTCGGTGGGCTCGGGCCCCGCGGCATCGCGGTCGCCGCCGACGTGGCCGACGACCGCGGCTGGCGGGTGGGCAGTAGCGTCCCGCTGACCTTCGCCGACGGCACGCGCACCCCGTTCACGGTACGGGCGGTCTACGCCGAGGCCGACCTGGCCGGCGACTACCTCATCACCCGTCAGGCGTGGGCGCCGCACCGGGGCCAGGACTCCGATGCGCTGGTCGCCGTCGCCTTCAAGGACGGCGTGTCCACCAGCGACGGCAAGGCGGCCGTCGAGCGGGCCGCGGAGGACTGGGGCAACCCGCAGGTGCAGACCCGGGACGAATGGGCCGAATCCTCCGCCGGCGGCATCGACATGATGCTCACCCTGGTCTACGCGCTGCTCGCACTGGCCGTCCTGATCGCCCTGCTCGGCATCGCCAACACGCTCACGCTCGCCGTCCACGAGCGCACCCGCGAACTCGGCCTGCTGCGCGCCGTCGGCCAGACCCGCCGTCAGCTCCGGGCGATGGTGCGGTGGGAATCGGTGCTGGTGGCCGCGTTCGGCACGCTCGGCGGGCTGACCCTCGGCGGCTTCCTCGGCTGGGCGCTGGTCAAGACCGCGGTGGCGTCGGGCGACGGCACCTTCGCCCTGCCGCCGCAGCAACTGCTCGTGGTGGCCCTGGTCGGGGTGGTGGCCGGCGCACTGGCCGCCGTACGCCCGGCCCGCCGCGCGGCCAAGCTCGACGTGCTCCGCGCCATCGCCACGGAGTAGCCCCGCCCACCGGCCGGCACCACTCACCGGCTGACATCACCCATCGGCCGCCCCCGCCCACGGGCCGAACCCGCCCGCCGGGCGCCCCCGCTCAGCAGGTACCACCGGCCTTTGGCCATCCCGCGCCAGGGATGGCCGGGGCCGGTCCCGCGTTCTCCGCCGTGCCGCGTTCCCCACCGGGGCCGACCTGCGATGGGTGCGTACGCGGCCTCCGACCGGAGGCGACCTGTGGCGCGTGCGTGCTCCCCCGCCGGGTCCGGCCAGCGGCGCGTACGTGCCCTCCGGCCCCACGGCGCCGTACCCACCCCGATCCGGCCGCCGGGCGCCAACCGCGCGCCCAGCGCGCACGCTCCGTACGCCCACCGGACGCCAGCCTCCGAGCAGCAGCCGTGCATCCACCGGCCGTCAGCCGCGCACCGGTCCTACGCCCCGGCCCCGCTCCACCCCGAGCAGGCCGCCGGGCGTTCAGCCGGCAGTCGTGGCCGGAGCGGACCGTCGCCCGGCCGGCGCAGGCTCCTGCTCCGGCTCGGCCACCGGGTGCTCGACGGGCAGCGGGCCGGCCGCATGGTCGACGGGCAGCGGGCCTGCCGTCCCGTGCTCGACGCCCAGCGGGTCGGCGGTGGACGGTGCGGTGGTCCGCGACGGCTCGCCGGCAGATGGGTACGCGGGCCCGCCCGCCGCCCGCCCGGGGCGCTGTGCCCACGGCTCGGCCCGCCACCCCACGGGCAGCGCGAACCACACGGCCTTGCCGCCGGCCACCTGGCGCACGCCCCAGCTCTGGCTGACGGCGGCGACCAGGGCGAGCCCCCGGCCGTGCGTGCCCAGCGGGCCCGGGGCGGGCGGCGCGGGCTCGCGCACATCGCGGTCCCGCACCGAGACGGTGAGCTGGTCGAGCACCCAGACCAGGTCGACCGTGCAGCGCTTGTCGGGTTCGGCGTGCAGATACACATTGGTCAGCAACTCGGAGACGCCGAGCGCGACCGACTCGATGAGCTGGTCCAAATGCCAGTAGCGCAACTGCGCCGATACGATTCTGCGGACCTGGCCGATCCGCTCCGGGAGAACCTGGACCTCCACGGTGCAATGCCTGCTGGGGCTGCTGATCACGGCTGCGACTCCCGGGAGAAGTAGGGCTAGCCTGAATCAGGTGTGGGCGGAGAGGGCGTACGTTCGGAGCTGACCGCCGTACCTGACCAGCGCGCTGGTTCGCAGCGTAGCCGCTGTTCCACTCTCGGTGACACCGATATGCGTCCAGAATCGGACTATTCGCCCGGCCGTGCAACTCGCGCGTCAGTGGCTGTCGGACTCGTCCTGCGCCGAACGCACCGCGTCCAGGAAGCGCCGCGCGGTGGCGGGGCCGTCGCAGGACCCCGCGTCCTGCTGCCCGAGGGTCAGTACGTACCGGGTGCCGTTCACCGTGGCGCGCGCCTGGTCGCCCGAGGCGAACCACGGCCGGCCCGCCTGCACCGACCCCAGCGGGGCGCTGTCGATCTCGCTCCCGTAGCTGGTCAACAGCTCAAGCCGGCCGTCCTTGATGAGTACCTGCCCGGCCCGGGTCACCGAGCGCAAGGAGCGCTCGATCCGTACGCCGGTCGCATTGAACTCGGCCTCCGCCACGATCCACGCCTCCCCATCGCATGAGCGTCCGCGCCCGTCGGCCCTTCGCACTCGACCGCGCCGCCACCCTACGTCCACTGGGCAGTCTGCCTGCCCCGCGAGCCGGACACCAGTGCCCATTTATGATCGAAAACGGGCAGGCTCACGGCCGGTGCCCGGCAACCGCACGAGGAGTGGCATGGACAGCACCAAGACGATCGACGTCGACCGCACCGACCCGGCCCACCGCGCCTGGTTGAACGAGGCGATCCGCCGGGTGCAGGCCGATGCCAACCGATCGGCCGACACCCATCTGCTCCGCTTCCCGCTGCCCGAGCGCTGGGGCATCGACCTCTACCTCAAGGACGAGTCCACGCACATCACCGGCAGCCTCAAGCACCGGCTCGCCCGCTCGCTCTTCCTGTACGCGCTGTGCAACGGCTGGATCAGCCCCGGCCGGCCCGTCGTCGAGTCCTCCAGCGGCTCCACGGCCGTCTCCGAGGCGTACTTCGCCAGCCTGATCGGGGTGCCCTTCATCGCCGTCGTCCCCCGGACGACCAGCCGCGAGAAGTGCCGCCTCATCGAGTTCCACGGCGGCCAGTGCCACTTCGTGGACGACCCGAGCACCATGGCCGCCGAGTCCATCGCCCTCGCCGCCCGCACCGGCGGCCACTACATGGACCAGTTCACCTACGCCGAGCGGGCCACCGACTGGCGCGGCAACAACAACATCGCCGAGTCGATCTACCGTCAGCTCAGCCTGGAGCGCTACCCCGAGCCCGCCTGGATCGTGGCGACCGCGGGCACCGGCGGCACCTCGGCCACCATCGGCCGCTACGTGCGCTACCTGCAACACCAGACGCTGGTGTGCGTCGCCGACCCGGAGTTCTCCGGCTTCTTCGACTTCTGGGAGTCCGGCGACGAGAACGCCCGGTGCGACCGCAGCTCGCGCATCGAGGGCATCGGCCGGCCGCGCGCCGAACCCAGCTTCGTACCGGGCGCGGTCGACCGGATGATGAAGGTGCCGGACGCCGCGAGCATCGCCGCGATGCGCACCCTGGAGCGCGTCGTCGGCCGCAAGGCAGGCGGCTCCACCGGCACCGGCTTGTGGAGCGCGCTGAAGATCGTCGCGGAGATGGTCGCCGACCAGCGCACCGGCAGCGTCGTCACCCTGCTGGGCGACCCCGGAGAGCGTTACCTGGACACCTACTACTCGGACGCCTGGCTCGCCGAACAGGGCCTGGACATCGCGCCGTACGCCGACACGCTGGACCGCTTCCTGACCGAGGGCGTCTGGCGCTGACGCGCAGGGGGCGCGCGCCTGTCGCGCCCGCCCCGGGGCCGGCCGCCGGGCATGGGGCTCCGGCCGCCGGCCGCGCCCGGCTCAGTGCGTCGGTACGGCGCGCTCCCCGGCCACCCCGAGCTCCGCCACCTGCTCCGCCATCTCCTCGCGCGCCGCCCTGGCCAGCCCTGCATCGGTCACCAGGACGTCCACGTCCGCCAGCGCGGCGAACGAACTCAGGCCCACCTTGCCCCACTTGGTGTGATCGGCGACCACCACCACCCGACGGGCCGAGCGGACGAAGTGACGGTTGGTCTCCGCCTCGGCCAGGTTCGGCGTGGACAGGCCGGCGTCGGCCGACACCCCGTGCACGCCGAGGAAGAGCACGTCGAAGTGGAGCGAGCGGATCGCCGCGTCCGCCACCGGGCCCACCAGCGAGTCCGACGGCGTCCGCACCCCGCCGGTGAGCACCACCGTCGCCGCGCCGCCGGGGCGCTCGGGACGACCGGTGCCGTCGGCGGTGGGGTCGGCCGCCCGCCACGCACTGTGGAACACATCGGCGATCCGCATGGAGTTGGTGACCACCGTCAGCCCCGCCACGTCCACCAGGTGCTGTGCCAGGGCGTGGGTCGTCGTCCCGCCCGACAGCGCGATGGCCGAGCCGGGCGCCGCCAGGGGCGCAGCCGCGCGGGCGATGTCCTCCTTCGCGCTCAGCTCCAACCCGGACTTCGCCTCGAATCCCGGCTCATGCGTACGGGCCTCGGCGACCGGTACGGCACCGCCGTGCACCTTCTCCACCACGCCGAGCCTGGCCAGTGCGTCCAGGTCCCGCCGGACGGTCATGTCCGACACCTTCAGCTTGCGCGTCAACTCGTTGACCCGCGCCCCGCCGTGCCGCCTGACCTCGTCGAGAATCAGGGCCCGCCGCTGCTCCGCGAGGAGGTTCTGGTTCTCGCTCACCTCGCCCGTCCCTTCCGCCCAGCTGCCGATGTCCGCGCACATCTTCGCACGTGGGTAGGGTGCCCCCGGATCGGGCACAATCGCATCGGCGCAGGAATACGGCACCTTGGGCAGGGCGCACCGGGCGCCTGCGGACGCCGCGCGCGAAGCGGCGCAGACGTCGCCCCAGCGCACTGAGCAGCCTTGGCCCACACACCGGATCGGGGGAATCGGTGGCACACATGACGCGACCTGACGACGAGTCCAACCCACATCCCACACCCGAAACACCCACACCCGTCACACCCGTCACACCTCAGACACCCGAAGTACCTGAGACACCTGAAACACCTGAAACAACCAAGTCACCTGAGACACCCACACCCACTACGACAACCACATCAGCTACGACCACACCCACACCCACACCCACACCCTCCACACCGACCACGCTCACACCCGCCACACCCACCGCACCACCAACCCCAGCCGGCGCAGCCGCTGTCCCTGCCGCACCCCACACACCGGCGACTGCGGCCACACCAACTCCGCCGGACGGCACACCCACCGCGCCCACCGCACTCACCCCGCCCGCCTGGACCGATCCGCCCGCCCCCGCACCCGCACCCGCGGGCCGGGCGCGGGCCCCGGAGTTGGCGCTCGAACTGCTGGTGCACGGCGTCGGGGGCGCCACGCCCGCCAAGATGCTCGACGGCGACCCCAGGACCCAGCGCATCACCGGCGACGAGACCGCGGGCATCTACCGGCACACCGAGGACGCCGACGCCGAACACCGCCCGCAGGACTACCGCGACCGCCCGGTGCCCGAGGCGTACTGCTGGTCGGGACTGACCTCGGGGGACGGCTCGCGCGCACTGTGGCTGCTGCTGCTCCCGTTCATGATCATCAACCTCGCGCACTGGAACCGGCCCGCCGCCGACCGCCGCGAGGGCACCGTACGGCTCTACGGGCTGCTGGTGCGGCTGATCGCGCTCACCCTGACCGTGCTGCTGGTCGCCGCCGTGTGCGAGGTAGCGCTCGACCTGACGGCCTGGCAGTGCGCCGGCTCCACCGCCAGCGCGGACGGCCGGTCCTGGCTCGGCTTCGCCGCCCCGGGCGGCGGCTGGTGGAGCCAGCCAGGCCGCCGGATCGCGCTGGCCGCCCTCGCACCGCTCGCCCTCATCGGGCTCCTGTGGTTCCTGTCCACCCGCACGTGGAGCGCGTACGAGTCGGCGCCCCCCATCGAGCGCACGCTCAACGAGGACGACCCGGCCGTCGCCCCCCCCCCCCCCCCGCGGCGGGCGGGGGGGGGGCTGGTTTTTTTAAAACCCCCCCCGGGGGCCCCCGGGGGGCCGCCGCCGGCACCCGGGCGCTCAACGCCGCACTCAAGGAGCGCCTCAACCCCGGGCCC
>NZ_JBEHZD010001030.1:0-1165 GCF_040240285.1 Streptomyces sp. HSW2009
GGCGCGCCCGCCGCGGGGCGGGGCGGCCGGCCGGCGCCGCGGGAGCCGCCCTCGGCTCCGGCGCCGGCACCGGCACCGGCTCGGGTCTCGGCTTCGACACGGGTGTCGGTGTCGTCGGATTCCGGGGCGTCGTCGGCGTCCGGATCGCTGGTCTGCGCGCCGCTGGCGTCCGTACCGCCGTCGCCGTCGCCGTCGGCGCCGGCCGCGGGTCGCTGGGCCTCGATGGCGCCCAGCTCGTGCAGCAGGTCGATGCCGTCCTTGATGTTGCGCCGGTCCGGCGGGTCGATGAACGGGAACCGCTCGATGTCGCCCAGCCCGGCCGCCGTCATCTGCAAGATCACCGAGGCGAGGTTGGTCCGCAGGATCTCGGCGTCGGTGAACTCGGGGCGGGTGAGGAAGTCGTCCTCGGAGTACAGCCGGATGCAGATGCCGTCGCTGGTCCGGCCGCAGCGGCCCTTCCGCTGGTTGGCGCTGGCCTGCGAGATCGGCTCGATGGGCAGCCGCTGCACCTTGGTGCGGTGGCTGTAGCGGGAGATGCGGGCGGTGCCCGGGTCGATCACGTACCGGATGCCGGGGACGGTCAGCGAGGTCTCGGCCACATTGGTGGCGAGTACGACCCGGCGGCCGGAGTGCCGCTGGAAGACGCGGTGCTGCTCGGCGTGCGAGAGGCGGGCGTACAGCGGCAGGATCTCCGTGTTCCGCAGCTTCTTCTTCTCCAGCGCGTCGGCCGTGTCGCGGATCTCCCGCTCGCCGGAGAGGAAGACGAGGACGTCGCCCTCCCCCTCGCGCTGGAGTTCGTCCACCGCGTCGCAGATGGCCGTGACCTGGTCCCGGTCGCCGTCCTGGCCGCCCTCTTCGAGCAGCGGCCGGTAGCGCACCTCGACCGGGTACGTACGGCCGCTGACCTCGATGATCGGCGCGGCGACCGGCTCGGCGGCGGCGCCCGGTGCGGGGGCCTCGGCCGGCCGGGCGGCGGAGTGGTCCTGGGGGTGGTCGGCGGGCTGGCCCTGCGGGTGGTCGGCGGCCGTGGGCTCGGCCTGGCCGGCTGGGGTCGTGCCGCCGCCCCCGGTGGGCGGGCGGCTGGCCACGGGCGTGCCGTCGGCCCCGGGCCCCCGTCCGCGCCGTGCCGCCGCCCCCCACCCCCGCGCGCCCGGCGCCCGGGGCC
>NZ_JBEHZD010001031.1:0-1158 GCF_040240285.1 Streptomyces sp. HSW2009
CATACCGGCTGCACCCACCGGAACCCCCCCCCCCCCCCCCCCCCCCCCGTCGGCGGCCACCCCACACCCGACCCCCGCCCCCGGGCGGGCAGCCCACCACCCCACCACCCCACCCCACCCAAGGCAGGCCCACCCATCGGCCGGCAGGCCGCACCCACTGGCAGGCTCCAGGCCAGCCGGCGAGCCGACACCGGACGCCACCCGCTGTTCACACGAAGGTCCATGCACGGCCCTTGTTGTTTGACAGGTACCTGCGGAACTCTGTTCCTCGCGTACGGGTCTACGCGCAGTGTCTATGCGCGTATACGACTCGTCCTGCATGCCCGCGTCCGGCCGTGCTCGACGGGTGGCGTCGTCGGGGCCGGCCTGCCACGGGCGGGCTCCGCCAGGCGCCGCCTGTGTCCAGCGCGGCTTCCGCCTCGTTCGCCCAGCTCAGCCATCTCACCCAGTACGTCGAGCACACCCAGCACGCCCAGTTCACCAAGTGCCCCGTCGGCACGGGTTCGCCCGTCTGGTTCGGTCGGGTCCGTGGTCGTCACGGAATCAACGGAGGAACTTCATGCGCCGGTTGGTCGCCACCCTGTCCACCACCGCTGTCGCCACGCTCACCGCCGTAGCCCTAGCCTCGCCCGCTTCGGCCGCTCCCGCCGACAAGGCGCAGGTGCTCGCCAGTTGGACGCAGACGAGCGCGTCCAGCTACAACGCGTGGAACGCTGCCCGCGCTAACCAGGGCTCCTGGTCCGCCTACGGCTTCGACTGGTCGACGGACTATTGCAGCAGCTCGCCCGACAACCCGCTGGGCTTCCCGTTCAAGAACTCCTGCGCCCGGCACGACTTCGGGTACCGCAACTACAAGAAGGCCGGCACGTTCAGTGCCAACAAGGCCCGCCTGGACAGTGCCCTCTACGAGGACCTGAAGCGCGTGTGCAACGGGTACTCCGGCGCGTCGAAGACCACCTGCAACGCCACCGCCTGGACCTACTACCAGGCCGTCAAGCAGTTCGGCTGAGCCGACTGACCCACCAGCCGTCCGCGGCGGCCCCCGCCCCCCCCCCCCCCCCCGGGGGGGGGGGGGGGCCGGGGCCCGCCCGCCCCCCCCCCCCGCCCCGCCGCCGGGGCCGGGGGCGGCCCCCCCCCGCCCCCGCCCGCCCGGGGGGG
>NZ_JBEHZD010001032.1:0-1144 GCF_040240285.1 Streptomyces sp. HSW2009
CCACCCCGAGCCAACCGCCACACCCAAATCCACCCCACCGCACCCCCCACCCCACCCCACGACAACCGCACCAGAACCAGCAGTACCAGGGCAGAGACCAGTGGCGGAGCGTGTGAGAACGCCGTACGCACTGGCCGATCAGGGAGGACACTCGTCATGGCCATCACCGAAGATCTCCGTAAGCGCATCAGCGACCCGACCCCCTTCTACGTGGTGGCCGGTGCCGCTGACCTCGCGGCCGAGAAGTTGAAGGAGGCCCCGGCGCTCATCGACCGGCTGGTCGCCGAGACCCCCGAGCGCATCGCGGCCGTGCGGGAGACCGACCCGAAGGCCGTCCAGCAGCGGGTCACCCAGCAGGCGCAGCAGACCCAGGCCAAGCTGACCGAGTTGTTCGGCAGCCTCGACACCGACATCAAGAAGCTCCGCGAGACGGCGCAGGACCTCACGTTGCAGGGGGTGGGACGGGTCGCCGAGTACGCGGTGCGGGCCCGTGACACCTACGACGAGCTGGCCGAACGCGGCCGGGGCGCGGTCCAGAACTGGCGCGGTGACAGCGCCGACGACGCGACCGCCGCCGACGACGGGTCCGTGGACGCCACGGCCGAGGCCATCGAGGCGCCCGGCGTCGCGACGGCCCGCGACACCAGCCCGCGCCGTACCCGCCCCACGCACCGCATCGCCACCCCGCCCGTCTCCGCTTCCTCTTCTTCGTCTTCCTCTTCTTCGTCTTCCGCTTCGACCAACGGCGTCCGCCCCGTCCGCAAGGCCGGCACCACGCCGCGCCCCGTGGCCCGCCCGGCCGGCGCCGCCACCCCCACCAGCGGGAACGCCACGCCGGCCGCCCCCACGCCCGCCACGCCTGGCGCGGACGAGGCCGCCGCGGACAAGCCCGTCGCCAACAAGGCCGCCACGGAGCAGCCCGCCGCCGGCTCGGCCACCACCGGCGACACCGCAGCCGGCAAGACCACGGCCGGCGACACCACGGCCAGCGACACGACGGCCGGGCAGCCGGCGCCGGAGCAGGACGCGCCCAAGTCCGCGGAGTAGGCGAGCCGCGGAGCCGGCGAATCGGCGGAGCAGCCGGTCCGGGGGGCGGGCGCCGCGGCGGGGGGCCGGCCCCCCCGGGCGCCGCGGCGCCCCGGGG
>NZ_JBEHZD010001033.1:0-1137 GCF_040240285.1 Streptomyces sp. HSW2009
GGACCGGCGGCGCCGGGCGACCCGGTGGCAGCCGGGGCCGGTCCGCGCCCGCGCGCCCGCGCGAGCTCGACGCGCAGATCGAGGAGCGCAACCGGGCCCGGCACGACAAGCCGCGGCTGAACCTCCCCAAGACCTTCGGCGACCAGGAGGGCGAGCGGCTCCAGAAGGTGCTGGCCCGGGCCGGCATGGGCTCGCGGCGGGCCTGCGAGGAGCTGATCGACCAGGCCAGGGTCGAGGTGAACGGGCAGATCGTCACCGAGCAGGGGCTGCGCGTCGACCCGGAGAAGGACGAGATCAAGGTGGACGGCCTGACCGTCGCCACCCAGTCGTACCTCTTCTTCGCCCTCAACAAGCCCGCCGGCGTCGTCTCCACCATGGAGGACCCGGACGGCCGCCAGTGCCTGGGCGACTACGTGACCAACCGCGAGACGCGGCTGTTCCACGTCGGACGCCTGGACACCGAGACCGAGGGCATCATCCTGCTCACCAACCACGGCGAGCTGGCCCACCGCCTCACCCACCCCAGGTACGGCGTCAAGAAGACCTACCTGGCCGCGATCCAGGGTCCGATCCCGCGCGACCTCGGCAAGCAGCTCAAGAACGGCATCGAGCTTGAGGACGGCTACGCCCGCGCCGACCAGTTCAAGGTCGTCGAGAACGTCGGCAAGAACTACCTGGTCGAGGTCTCGCTGCACGAGGGCCGCAAGCACATCGTGCGGCGCATGCTGGCCGAGGCGGGTTTCCCGGTCGACAAGCTGGTCCGCACGGGCTTCGGCCCCATCCCGCTCGGCGACCAGAAGTCGGGCTGGCTGCGCCGCCTGACCAACACCGAGGTCGGCATGCTGATGCGCGAGGTCGATCTCTAAGGGGCACCGGCTGATCGGCAGCTAAGGGGTACCGGCCGATCGGTCGCCGCCGGGACGGGCCGTGTGCCCGTGACCCCTGGCTTTCGGCCGTCGGCCATCGGTCGTGCGGCTGGCCGGCCGCGGCGTCGTGATGGCGTCGCGGCCGGGGGGGGGGGGCCCCCCCCCGGCCCGCCCCGGCCGCCCCGGGGCGCCCCCCCCCCGCCCCCCCCCCCCGCGCCCGCCCGCGCCCCCCCCCCCCCCCCCCCCCCCCCCCCCCGCGGGGGCCCCCCCC
>NZ_JBEHZD010001034.1:0-1130 GCF_040240285.1 Streptomyces sp. HSW2009
TTACCGCCCCGCGGGCGGGGGGGCCCGCCGGCGGGGCGCCCGGGGCGCCGCCGCGGGGCCCCGGCGGCCCCCGGCCCGCGGCGCCCGCGGCCCGCGACCAGGCCGCGCAGCGGCTCCGGCAGGTCGGCGCCCGACCAGGCGCGGGTGGAGAGTTCGGCGCCGAGTTCGGTGTCCTCGCCGGCGAACCTGCTCAGCGCGTCGCGCCAGGCCCGGTCCCGCACCTCGGGCGGCAGGTCCTGTTCGAGCAGGCGCACGCCGGGCGCGGCGACCCCGTCGGGCAGCGCCCGCGCGTCGGCGAGGACGCGCAGGAAGACGTCGGGCACCGACAGCACGTCCAGCAGTACGGCGAGCGCGTGCGGGTCGTCGGGGCCCGGCTGCTCCAGGGCGGTGCGCGCGGAGCGCAGGTCGCCGGCCCACAGCAGGGCGGTGTGCGAGCCGCGCAGCACGGCGGGGCGCACCAGCCTGCGGTCCGGCTGGTACGCCTCGCCGGCCCCGTCCGCGGTGCCCGGCGCGCTGCCGACCAACAGCACCAGCATCCGCACCTCGCCGATCGCCCGGTAGGTGGTGAAGAGTTCGTACTGTTCCTGGTGGTCGGCGAGGCCGCCGGGGGTGTCCACGACGAGGAAGAGCGGGTGGTCGGGCTCGGGCAGTCCGGCCAGGCCGAGTTGGCGGGCGACCTTGGCGCGTACGGCCTGTGCGGTGTCGAGTTCGGCGGCTCCGGCCCGCAGGTCCACCTGCACGACGGCGCCGATCTCCTCGGGCCCGATCACTCCGCGTCTCCGTCCCAGGGGTGGTGGCGGCTGCGGGCGCGCGGGGCGGCGTCGCCGGGTTCGCCGGCGGGGTCGCTGCCCGGGCCGCTGCCCTGCCCGCTGCCGGGAGCGCTGCCGGCCCTGCGGGTCCCCGGGTCGTCCCACGGGGCCCAGGGGCGTTCGCCGGCGGAGTGCCCGTTGACCCGCTCGTCGGCCGCGCGCCGGGCGCCGGCTTCCTGCGCCGGGTCGTCGTGGCCGCTGCCGCCGGGCGCGGCGGGCGGGGGGGCTGTGTCTTTTAAACATATCCGAGCCCCCGAGCCGGGCGCCGATGGGGGGTTGGGGGGGGGGGGGGGGAAAAAGATGGGGGGGGGGGGGGGGGGG
>NZ_JBEHZD010001035.1:0-1126 GCF_040240285.1 Streptomyces sp. HSW2009
CCCCCCCCCCCGCGCCGCCCCCGCCCCGGGCCCCGGCCGGCCGGGCCCCCCCCCGCCCGGCTCGGTGGCCTGCTGGTCGGCAGCCGTGCGCTCGTGCAGATGGCGGCAAAGGGCCCGGTCGAGGCGGTTCAGCACCCCGGTGAGTTCGGGCTCGTCGTGCGCGGCCTCGCGGAAGCTGCCGAGTACGGCGGCGACGGTGCCGAGCGCGCCGATGCCGTGCCCGCGGACGTCGCCGATGACGATCCGTACGCCGTGTGGCGTGGCCAGCACCTCGTACAGGTCGCCCCCGACGACGGCGCCCCGGCTCGCCGACAACTGGCCGCCGGCGATGGCGAGTTGTTCAAGGCGGGGCGGGAGCGGGCGGAGCAGGGTCCGTTGGGCGGCGACGGCCACCGCCTGGGTGCGGTCGAGTTCCTTGAGCAGCCGGAGCCGGCGCCGGTTGGTCAACCCACAGGCGACCAGCACGGAGACGACGGCGGCGCAGCTACCCAGCGGCGCGGTGGCGGTCTCGTGCGGGCGACAGACGGCGATGACGGCCAGGGCGGCGAGCGCCCCGAGCCCGCCGGTCAGCACCCGGCTGCATCTGCCACCGAGGGCGAGGGCGAGTACGGGTGCCGCGGCGAGCAGCGGTTCGAGCCGCGGCCCGGGCGGGTCCGCCAGCTCCCAACCCAGCACGGCGAGCACCCAGAGGGTCGGCAGAACGAGCGCCAGCACCTGTGGGGCTCGTGACGCCGCCGTGAACATGGCGCGCAGCGCCTTGGTTCCGATCATCCACCGGCCCCCCTAGCAGCGCATCAGGTGGTCGGTCGGCCCCTGGCCCTTGCATGCGGTGGAGGTGCACGACCGGGACGATTGTGGCGACCATCCACCGGGGGTTGACTGAGTACGCTCCGCTTCTCACTCCTTCGGGTGAGCGGGCCCCAGGTGGCGCATGATCGGTGAGCACATACGCCCGAAATCCCACCGCGCCCCGCACAGCCGCGCGAGCGCCGGCCCGCCGCAGGTCACGCGCCGTGCCCCCGGCCCTGTCGCTTTTACGCCTCTCCGCGCCCACGAGACGGACTCCGGGGGGGGGGGGGGGGGTGGGGGGGGTTAAAAAAAGAGGGGGGGGGGGGGGGGGGGGGGG
>NZ_JBEHZD010001036.1:0-1123 GCF_040240285.1 Streptomyces sp. HSW2009
GCGGCGCCGCCGCGGGCGCGGCGCCCCGCCCCCCCCCCCCCCCCCCCCCGGGCTCCTGGCACCCCCTCGCCGGGGACGGCGGCCCCCGTCAGTCGGCGACCAGGGCCCGGGTGAAGTACTCCACGATCGTCTCGTTCACCGTGGCCGGGTCTTCGAGGTAGCCGTAGTGACCGCAGCCGTCGATGAGTTCGTAGCTGGCGTCCGGGATGGCGTCGGCCACCTCGCGGCCCAGGTGCGGCGGGGTGATCAGGTCGTCGGCGAAGGCGATGACCTGGCACGGGACCCGGATCTCGCGGTAGGCGGCCAGCCGGTTGCCGAGCTTGCTGACCTCCATCTGGGCGCGCTGGCCGGGGCCGGTGGGGCCGATGAGTTCGAAGAGGTCGAGCCAGTCGGCCATCGCCGTGTCGTCGGCCAGGGTGCGCGGCGACAGCGATTTCAGGGCGTGCACCACGGCCGCGTACCGGGGCGGGAGTTCGGTGCCCGCGTCGTACAGGTCGATCTCGCTCTCGGTGATCGCCGAGCGCAGGACGTCGCTGCGGGCGCGGGTGGCCATCAGGACGGCCTGGCGCAGGAGTTCGGGGTGGGCCAGGGCGAGTTCCTGGGTGACGAAGGCGCCGAGCGAGGTGCCGATGACCCGGCAGGGGCCGAGGTCCAGATGGGTGATGAGGGCCGCCACGTCGCGCACCATGGCGTCGAGGGTGAACCCTTCGGCGCATTCGGACGTCGGCGGGATGCCCCGGTTGTCCAGGGTGATGACGCGGAAGCCGGCGTCGGTGAGGGCCGGCACCTGGTGCAGTTCCCACACGGTGCGGCTGCCGCCGGTCCCCTGGATCATGACCACCGGTTCTCCGGTGCCCCGGTCGTCGTAGCTGAGCCGTATCCCGTTCACCGCAGCGACCGGCATCGCGTTCCTCCTCTGGTGACCGCGCCGTATCGGCGCGCTGACAGACGGATGGCCCGCCGGCCGGGATGACGCCACGGGGCGCCGGCTGGCGGGCCATGCCGGGGGGGGGCGCCGCCCCCCCCCCGCCCCCCCCCGCCACGGGGGGGGGCAGGTGGGGGTCACGGTAGCCGACCCCCCCCCCGGGGGTATCAGAGACACCCCCCCCCCCACGCCCGGGGG
>NZ_JBEHZD010001037.1:0-1111 GCF_040240285.1 Streptomyces sp. HSW2009
GCCCCGCGCGGCGGCGGTCGGCCGTCGGCGCGGCCCTACGCGGCGGGGCGTGGCTGGAGGCGGCGCGGCCCCGCGCGGCGGGAGCTGACCGGAAGGCGCTGATCGGAAGACGCTGACCGGAAGGCGCGCGGCCGGTTGGCGGAGCGGGCGACCCCGAACGGGCCAACCCGCCCCCCGAGCGGATGCGGACCCGTCGGGGCGGACGAACGCTGGGAGGACCAGGAGGTTCCTTCATGCGCTTCGTCTCGCGTCCGGTGGGCGCGGTGGTGCTGGTCGCCGGGCTCGCGGCGCTCGCCGCGCCGGCCGACGGGTCTTCGGGTGAGCCGCCGCGGCCCGTCGGCCGACTCTCCGTCAGCCCGGTCGCCGCGCACCCCGATGAGCCGGTGGAGCTGCGGGTGTGGGGGTGCGACGCGGCGGCGGGCACGGCCGCTTCCGCCGCCTTCGCCCGCGACGCGGCGCTCGTCCCCTCGGGCCGGGGCGGCGCTGGCCTGCGCGGCGATGCGCTGATCAGGGCCGGCGCCGGCACCGGTACGTACGACCTCACCGTGCGCTGCGACGGCACCGACCGGGTGGCCGCCGCGCGGGTGCGCGTGACCGCGGCCGAGCGGGAAAGCAGCGCCGAGCGCGAGGCCAGCGCCGACCGGCCGGTCCGGGACGCGGAGCCCGTACCGCCCGCTGCGCACCCCCGGCCGGTCCGGTCGCCGATCGCGCCGGTACGCGCCGGTGGCGGTGGCACCGCGGACGAGCGGCGCGCGGCGGCCGAGCGGGAGCGGGACGCGGCGGCCGACGGCCCGGCCCGCGCCGACGGCATCGGAGCCGGCACCGATGCCCGCGCCGACGCGCGAGGCGAGCAGGACGCGCAGGGCGAGCGAGGCGAACAGGACACGCGGGACGAGCGGGACGAGCGGGCGGCCCCGCGGCGCGGGCTCGGCGGCGTCGAGGCGTACGGGCTCGCGCTGGCCGGCGGCACCGCGCTCACCCTCGGCGGGCTGGCGCTGCGGCGGCGGAGCGGCCGGGCCGGCCGCCCCCCCGGCGGAGCGGCGCGGGGGCCCGCGGCTGGCCGCGGCACCAGCCCCCCCGGGCGGCCGGGGGCGGCGGACGGGCGGGGCGG
>NZ_JBEHZD010001038.1:0-1110 GCF_040240285.1 Streptomyces sp. HSW2009
GTTGTCGTATGGGGAGTTGGATGAGTGGTCGAATCGGGTGGGTCGTTGGTTGTTGTCGTGTGGGGTGGGTCGGGAGTCGTTGGTGGTGGTGGTGTTGCCGTGGTCGGTGGAGTTGGTGGTGTTGTTGTTGGGTGTGTTGAAGGTGGGTGCGGGTTATGTGCCGGTGGATGTGGGGGTGCCGGTGGGTCGGGTGGGGGAGATTGTGGAGGATTCGGGTGCGGTGTTGGTGGTGGATGATGTGGAGTTGGTTCGGGGTGTGGGGGAGTTCAGTGGTGGGTCGTTGGTGGGTGAGGTGGGGGTTCCGGTTGGTGGGGGTGTGGCGTATGTGATTTATACGTCGGGGTCGACGGGTCGGCCGAAGGGTGTGGTGGTGTCGCATGGTTCGTTGGGTGCGTATGTGGAGCGGGGGCGGGTGGTGTATGGGGGGTTTGCTGGGGTGTCGTTGGTGCATTCGTCGGTGGCGTTTGATTTGACGGTGACGGCGTTGTATACGCCGTTGGTGTCGGGTGGGTGTGTGGTGTTGGGTGGTTTGGATGAGGGTGCGGTGGGTGTGGGTGCGTCGTTGATGAAGGTGACGCCGTCGCATGTGGGGTTGTTGGAGGCGTTGCCGGGTGAGGTGTCTCCGTCACAGATGCTGGTGGTGGGTGGTGAGGCACTGGTTGGGGAGGCGTTGTCTTCCTGGCGTGCGGCACACCCTGACGTCGTGGTCGTCAACGCCTATGGTCCGACTGAGGCGACGGTCAACTGCACCGACTATTGGATCGAACCGGGTGTGGAATTGCCCGAGGGGCCTGTTCCGATTGGTCGGCCGTTCTGGAACACCCGGATGTACGTACTCGATGAGTACTTGCGGCCGGTTCCGCCGGGTGTGGTGGGTGAAATGTATGTCGCGGGTGTGGTGTTGGCTCGTGGGTATCTGGGTCGGTTCGATCTGACGGCAGAGCGCTTCGTTGCTGATCCGTTTGGTCCGGCTGGTGGGCGGATGTATCGCACGGGTGATGTGGGTCGGTGGAACGCGGATGGCCAGTTGGTCTTTGTCGGCCGGGTGGATGACCAGGTCAAGATTCGTGGTTTCCGTATCGAACTCGGTGAGGTGGAGGCGACTCTCAC
>NZ_JBEHZD010001039.1:0-1106 GCF_040240285.1 Streptomyces sp. HSW2009
CCCCCCCCCCCCCCACCTTCTTTTTTTTTTAACCACTATCCGGCCATCCCGATTTTGTTGGGGGGTGGGGGGGGGGGTTTTTGTTAAACCCCCCCGGGGCGGGGGGGGGGGGGGCCCCCCCGGGGGCCCCCCCGGGGGGGGGCCCCCGGCGTCGGCCGGCCCGATCTCGGCACGGGTGGACCAGATGGTGGTCTCGGTCGGCCCGTACAGGTTCACCACCCGGCCGCCGTGTGCGCCGAGCGCCGCGGCCAGGTCGGGCGGCAGCGCCTCGCCGCCGGTCAGGACGTGCAGCCCGTGCAGTGCGTCCGGGTCCGCCTCGTGCAGCGCCCGCCACAGCGAGGGCGTGGCCTGCGCGACGGTCGCGCCCGAGGTGCGCAGCAGCCGGCCGAGGAGCAGCGGGTCGCGCACCTCGGCGCGGCTGGCCACGATGACGGTGCCGCCGCTGACCAGGGGCGCGAAGAGTTCGAGCACGGAGATGTCGAAGCCGACCGTGGTCACCGCGAGCAGCCGCGCCCCGTCGGCGAGCGCCGGATCGGTGCCGAGGCAGGCGAGGAAGTTGGCGACGGCGCCGCGCGGCACGACCACGCCCTTGGGCCGGCCGGTGGAGCCCGAGGTGTAGATGACGTACGCGGGCTGCTCCGGGTGCGCGGCGCGCGGGCGCGCCAGCGGCTCGGCGGCGGCCAGCAGTGCGGCGGTGGCCGCGTCGTCGAGCACGATCGGCCCGGCGGCGGGGCCGGGACCGCCCTTGCCGCTGCCCTGGCTGTCGCTCTGGCTGCCGCTCTGGCTGTCGCTGCCGGCGCGGGCCTCGGCGGTGGCCAGCACCGGTGCGGTGGCCAGGTCGGTGACCAGGTGGGCCGGCGCCGCGTCGGCGAGCATGTACGCGATCCGCTCCGCCGGGAAGTCGGGGTCGAGCGGCAGGTAGGCGGCGCCGGTGCGGGCCACCGCCAGGAGCGTCACCAGGAGGTCTGCGCCGCGCGGCAGCAACACGCCGACCAGGTCGCCGGGGCCTGCGCCGCGCGCGGCCAGCAGCCCCGCCCACCTGGCGGCCCGGGCGTCGAGTTCGCGGGAGTTCCGCCGGTCGGCCCCCGCCCCCCCGGCCGGGGGGG
>NZ_JBEHZD010000104.1:0-18100 GCF_040240285.1 Streptomyces sp. HSW2009
CCCCCCCCCCCCCCCCCCCCCCCCCCCCCCCCCCCCCCCCCGCGCGGGCGGCCCCCCCCCCCCCGGGGGGCCCCCCCCCCCCCCGAGCCAGGTCCGTACCGGCGGCACCTGCACCGCCGCCGCCAACGCCCCGGCCCCGGCCACCGCGGCGACGGCCACCGGCAGCCGCCGCACGGCCGCGAAGTGGCGGTAGCTGAAGGCCGGCCCGTACCGCTCGGACGCGGCGGCCGAACGCGCCACCACCTGCGGGTCGATGGTCGGCAGCGGCACCCCCCAGGCGTCGACGGCCCGGCTGTGGTGCAGCGCGCCCAGCGGTGCCCGCACCGTGCGCCCCACCGGGAGTGGCTCCCTGCGGCGCCTCGCCCGGGCCGTGCGCGCCATCGCGACCGGCCGGGAGATGACGGTCAGCGCCGAGGCCAGGGTGCCGCCGGAGATCGTGGCGTTGGTGCGTACGTAGCCGTCCACCCGCAGCGGCACCCCGACCGGCAGCAGGCCCACCGTGTAGCGGGCGCCGAGGTCGGCCGGCACCGAGTCGAAGCCGCAGGCGTGCACCAGCCGGGCCCCGGTCGCGCGGGCGCGCGCGTGATGGCGCAGGTACGTCCGGTCCACGAACTCCGGCTCCCCGGTCAGATCCAGGTAGTCCGTACCGACCGCGGCGCACGCGGCGACCAGCGGCTCGCCGTGCGTCAGGTACGGGCCGACGGTGCTCGCGACCACCCGGGTACGGGCCGCCAGCGCGGCGAGCGCGGCCGGGTCGGCGCTGTCGGCGGTGAGCAGCGGCAACTTCGCGTGGGCCGGGTCCGCGGCGGCCAACCCGGCACGCACCGCCGCCAGCCGCTCCCGACTGCGCCCCGCCAGCGCCCAACGGAACCCGGGTGGCGCATGCTCGGCCAGATACTCGGCGGTCAGCGCGCCCGCGAAGCGGGTGGCACCGAAGAGCACCAGGTCGAAGGCGCGCGGCGGGCCGGGGTGGGAGCGCGACATGGTGTCCTTTCACGGCCGCGGGCGGGCCCGGGGGCCGGTCTTGCGGGGATGGCCGGGTGGGAGAACCCGTGGGTGGGTTGGGTGGGAGAACCGCAGTGGGCCGGGCGGGAGTTGCGCAGCGAGGCGGGTGGGAGAGGCGAGCCGGGTGGGCAGGGATGCCGGGCCCGGTCCGGTCCGGGCCGTGGTGGGGTGCGAGGCCGGTGCGTGGTCCGGGGGCTGAAGGGAAGAGCCGTCACGCTAGGCAGCTCTTGACGATCAGTCAATGTGTGGCGACCGGGCGCCGTGTGCTTGACAGGCGTGCGGCGCTCCGTCACATTCACCCCCATCATGGGACGTCCGATGTCCTTATTATCGTCATTGCAGGCATTCTCGTGGTTTTCCTGGATTTCGCCGTTGCTGCCGTCGCCGTCCCAGCCGCCGCCCTCGCCGCCGTCCCCGTCCCCGCTGCCGTCCCCGACCCCGTCGTCGTCGTGTCCACCACAGCCGCCGTGTCCGCCGCAGTCGTCGCTCCCGCCGCCGTTGGCGGCGCACTAGCGCCGCCCCCCACCCTGGCCGACACCCCCGTAGAAAGCTGGTCCTGATGCGCTTTCCGGTTCCCCTCACCGGCGTCGTCCCGCCGCTGTGTACCCCGCTCACCCCCACCGGCGACGTGGACACCCGCTCGCTGGCCGCGCTCACCCGCCGGCTGCTCGACGCGGGCGTGCACGGGCTGTTCGCCCTTGGCTCCAGCGGCGAGGCCGCCTACCTCACCGACGCCCCGCGCCGTACCGCGCTGGAGACGGTGGTGACGACCGCGGCCGGCCGGGTGCCGGTGCTCGCCGGGGCCATCGACATGACCACCGCCCGGGTGCGCGAGCACGCCGCCAGCGCCGCGGCCTGCGGCGCCGACGCGATCGTGGCCACCGCCCCCTTCTACACCCGCACCCATCCGGTCGAGGTCGCCGACCACTTCCGGCGCATCAGGGCCGGCACCGAGCTCCCGCTGTTCGCGTACGACATCCCGGCCTCCGTACACACCAAGCTCACCGCGTCCGTGGTGCTCCCGCTGGCCGTCGAGGGGACGCTGGCCGGGCTCAAGGACAGCAGCGGTGACGCGGGCGCGCTGCGCCGGCTGCTGGTCGAGGCCCGGGAGGCGGGCCTGGCCGAACGGTTCTCCGTACTGACCGGCAGCGAACTGGCCGTGGACGGGGACCTGCTGGCCGGCGTGCACGGCGTGGTGCCCGGCCTCGGCAACGTGGACCCGGCCGGCTACCTGCGGCTCTACGCGCACGCCAGGGCCGGCCGATGGGCCGAGGCCGTCGCCGAACAGGACCGGCTCGTCGCCCTGTTCGCCCTCACCGACGCCGGCGACCCGACCCTGATGGGCGGCAGCTCGGCCGGGCTCGGCGGCTTCAAGACCGCGCTCCACCTGCTCGGCGTCATCGACAGCCCGCACACCGCGGCCCCGCAGGTCCCGCTGGACACCACCGCCGTGGAGCGGGTGCGCAAGCTGCTGGAAGGGGCGGGGCTGCTCTCATGAAGGACACCGGTCTCATGGCTGGCTCCGGTGACACGGACCGCCCGCGCTGGTACCGCGAGGTCTCGCCGGGCCAGTGGAAGGCCATGTTCGCGGCCTGGCTCGGCTACCTCCTGGACGGCTTCGACTTCGTCCTGATCACCCTGGTGCTGACCGAGATCGCCGACGAGTTCGACCTCAGCGGGGTGCAGGCGGCGAGCCTGGTCTCCGCCGCGTTCATCACCCGCTGGCTCGGCGGCGCGCTGCTCGGCGCACTCGGCGACCGGTACGGCCGCAAGTCCGCCATGATCATCAGCATCCTGCTGTACTCCCTGGGCACCTTCGCCTGCGGCTTCGCCTGGGGCTACGCCAGCCTCTTCGTCGCCCGGCTGCTGATCGGCATGGGGATGGCCGGCGAGTACAGCGCCAGCGCCACCTACGTCCTGGAGAGCTGGCCGCCGCGGCTGCGCAACCGCGCCTCCGGGTTCCTCATCTCCGGCTACGCGGGCGGCACCATCATCGCCGCCAAGCTGTACGAGTGGCTGGTGCCGCAGTGGGGCTGGCGCTGGATGTTCTGGATCGGCGTGCTGCCCGTCCTGGTCGCCCTGTGGGTGCGGCGTGCGCTGCCGGAGGCCGAGGAGTGGAGCGCGCAGGCGGCCACCGACCAGCGGCGGCCGAACCCGTTCGCCCCGCTCTTCGCCGACCGCCGCCGGAGCTGGCTCAACGTGACGCTCGCGGTCGTCGCCAGCGCCGCGCTGTTCTGCGTCTTCACCCCGCTCGGCAAGGGCCTGGTGTGGCCGCTTTCGCTGCTGGCCGCGGGCGCGCTGATCGCCTTCGGCGTGCAGGTCGGCGGCCGACGGCAGTGGATCTTGTACGTGTCGCTGATGGCCACCGTCTTCTGCGCCTTCCTCTACAGTTGGCCGATCCAGGCGCTGCTGCCCACCTACCTCAAGACCGAACTCGGGTACGCGCCGGGACAGGTCGCCGACGTCATGTTCTACGCGGGCTTCGGCACCATGTGCGGCTGCTGGCTCGCCGGCTTCGTCGGCGACTGGATCGGCACCCGGCGCGCCTACGCACTGACCCTCACCGGTTCGCTCGCCTTCGTCTTCCCGGTCTTCGCGGTCCAGGACCACCTGGTGGCGCTCGGCGTGCTGCTCTTCGGACTGCTGGCGCTCAGTCAGGGCATCTCCGGCATCCTGCCCAAGTACATCGCCAGTCACTTCCCGACCGGCAACCGGGCCGCCTCGCTCGGCTTCGTCTACAACGTGGGCGCGCTCGGCGGCGCGGTCGCCCCGGTGCTCGGCGCCCATCTGGCCGAGGGGATGCCACTCGGCCGGGCGCTGGCGGTGCTCACCTTCGGGCTCACCCTGGTGGTGATCGTGCTCGTCGGCTGCGACGTGCCGCGCCGGCTCGCCCGGCTGACCGACCCGGACGGGCCCGACGACCACCTGGTCCCCACGGCCCGGCCGGCCCCACAGGTCCCGCCGGCCCCACCGGCCCCGACCGGACTGCCGGACCGCGCCCCGGCCGACTGAGGGCCGCCGCCTGCGCACCGGCCACTGTCCGCGGACCGGCCACCGACCATGGACCGGCCACCGCCAGCGGACCGGCGCTCGCCCAAGGACCGGCCACCACCCGCGCACCCGCGACCACCCGCGCACCCGCGACCACCCGCGGACCAGGCCACCGCCCGCAGCCTCACGCCCGCCCGCAGTCCCGCCACTGTCCACAGCCCCCGCAGCGCACTCCCCAAGGCTCCCGCCCACCGGCCCAACTCGGCCGCCCGGCGGGGGCCTTCGGGCTTCCCGGACCCGGCCGCCCGCGCCCCGCCGTCGACGCGCCGGGGGCTTGTGGAAACTGGAACGTGTTCTTAGCATCGGCGGTGTTACAGCAGAAGTGTCACAACGACGTGGGGGCCGGATGACGGCAACACCGCACGGTCCGCTCACCGGGGTGCGGGTCGTGGAGCTCGCAGGCATCGGCCCCGGTCCGTACGCGGCGATGGTCCTCGCCGACCTCGGCGCCGACGTCGTCCGCGTCGCCCGCCCCCCCGGCCCGGTCCTCGGCATCGTCCCGGCGCACGACCTCACCAACCGCAACAAGCGCTCGGTGACCGTCGCCCTCAAGTCCGACCGCGGGCCGCAGACCGTGCTCGACCTCGTCGAGCGCGCCGACGTCCTCATCGAGGGCATGCGGCCCGGCGTCGCCGAGCGGCTCGGCGTCGGCCCCGACGCCTGCCTGGCCCGCAACCCGCGCCTGGTCTACGGCCGGATGACCGGCTGGGGCCAGCACGGACCGCTCGCCCAGCGCGCCGGACACGACATCGGCTACCTCGCCACCACCGGCGTGCTCGGCATGATCGGCGCCCCGGACGCGCCGCCCGCCATCCCCGCCAACCTGCTCGGCGACTACGCGGGCGGCTCGCTCTACCTGGTCATCGGCGTCCTCGCGGCGCTGCAACACGCCCGCACCCCCGGCGGCACCGGACAGGTCGTGGACGCGGCCATCGTGGACGGCGCCGCCCATCTGTCCACCATGATCCACGGCATGCTGGCCGCCGGCGCCTGGCAGGACCACCGCGGCGTCAACCTGCTCGACGGCGGCTGCCCGTTCTACGGCGTGTACGAGACGGCCGACGGCGGATACATGGCCGTCGGCGCCCTTGAGCCGCAGTTCTACGCCGAGTTCACCGCCCTCATCGGGATCGCCGACCAGGCCCCCGAGCAGGGCGACACGGCCCGCTGGGAAGAACTGCGCGCCCAGGTCGCGGCCCGCTTCAAGACCCGTACCAGGCAGGCGTGGACCGAGGTGTTCGAACCGTCGGACGCGTGCGTGGCGCCCGTGCTCTCGCTGCGCGAGGCGCCCACCCATCCGCACCTGGCCGCCCGCGGCACCTTCACCGACCACGCCGACGTCGTCCAACCCGCGCCCGCGCCGCGCTTCTCCGCCACCCCGGGCAGCGTGCGCCGGCCGCCCGCGCTGCCGGGCGCCGACACCGCCGAGGTCGCCGCGGACTGGGACGTGCCCCGGCTCACCGGGCCGACCGCCGCCCCCTAAACCCCCGCCGGCGCACCGCCCGCCGGCCCGCCCGCACGACCCGTACGGCAGCCCCCGAGGAGAACCGAGTGAAGCGCCAGATCTTCGCCGCCGAGCACGAGGCGTTCCGCACGACCGTGCGCACCTTCCTGGCCAAGGAGGTGCTGCCGCACTACGAGCGCTGGGAGGCGAACGGCATCGTGGACCGCGACGCCTGGCTGGCCGCCGGGCGGCAGGGGCTGCTCGGCCTCGCGGTGCCCGAGGAGTACGGGGGCGGCGGCCCGCCCGCCTTCCGCGACAGCGCCGTACTCGCCGAGGAGTTCGCCCGCGCCGCCGCCCCCGGCATCGCCATCGGCCTGCACAACGACGTCATCGGCCCGTACCTGACCTCGCTCGGCACCGCGGAGCAGCGGCGCCGCTGGCTGCCCGGCTTCTGTAGCGGCGAGCTCATCACGGCCATCGCCATGACCGAACCCGGCGCCGGCTCTGACCTCCAGGGCATCCGCACCACCGCCACCGACGAGGGCGACCACTGGCTGCTCAACGGTTCCAAGACCTTCATCTCCAACGGCATCCTCGCCGACCTGGTGGTCGTCGTCGCCAAGACCACCCCCGAGGGCGGCGCGCACGGCACCAGCCTGCTGGTGGTCGAGCGGGACACGCCCGGCTTCGAGCGGGGCCGCAACCTCGCCAAGCTCGGCCAGAAGTCGCAGGACACCGCGGAACTCTTCTTCCACGACGCGCGCGTGCCCAAGGAGAACCTGCTGGGCGAGCTCAACGGCGGATTCATCCACCTGATGAACAACCTCGCCCAGGAGCGGCTGCACATCGCGATCTCCTCGCTGGCCGGCGCCGAGCACCTCCTCGAACTGACCACCACGTACGTCAAGGAGCGCGAGGCGTTCGGCCGGCCGCTGGCGAAGCTGCAACACGTACGCTTCGAGATCGCGGAAATGGCCACCGAATGTGCCGTGACCCGCACCTTCGTGGACCGCTGCATCGTGGACCACGACGCCGGCGAACTGGACGCCGCCCACGCCTCCATGGCCAAGTGGTGGGCGAGCGAACTCCTCAAGCGGGTCACCGACCGCTGCCTCCAACTGCACGGCGGATACGGGTACATGGCCGAGTACCCCATCGCCCGGGCCTTCACCGACGGCCGCATTCAGACGATCTACGGCGGCACCACCGAGATCATGAAGGAGATCATCGGCCGGTCCCTGCTCTCCTGACCCCACCGCCCCGGTGCGCGCGGACACGCCGACTCCGGTGGCCCACCCCGTACCGCACCCCTGAAAGGCTTCCGACGTGAGCACCGAAGCGTACGTATACGACGCGATCCGCACCCCGCGCGGGCGGGGCAAGGCCACCGGCTCCCTGCACGGCACCAAGCCCATCGACCTGGTGGTCGGCCTCATCCACGCGCTGCGCGAGCGCCACCCGGACCTGGACCCGGCCGCCATCGACGACATCGTGCTGGGCGTCGTCGGACCCATCGGCGACCAGGGTTCGGACATCGCCAAGATCGCCGCCCTGGCCGCCGGGCTGCCCGACACCGTCGCCGGCGTGCAGGAGAACCGCTTCTGTGCCTCGGGCCTGGAAGCCGTCAACCTCGCCGCCGCGAAGGTCCGCTCCGGCTGGGAGGACCTGGTGCTGGCCGGCGGCGTCGAGTCGATGTCCCGGGTGCCGATGGCGTCCGACGGCGGCGCCTGGTTCGGCGACCCGATGACCAACCTGGAGACCGGCTTCGTACCGCAGGGCATCAGCGCCGACCTGATCGCCACCATCGAGGGGTTCAGCCGGCACGACGTCGACTCCTACGCCGCGCTCTCCCAGGAGCGGGCCGCCCAGGCGTGGAAGGACGGCCGCTTCGACCGCTCGGTGGTCCCGGTCCGCGACCGCAACGGCCTGACCGTCCTGGACCGCGACGAACACCTGCGCCCGGGCACCACCGCCGAGTCGCTGGCCTCCCTCAAGCCCTCCTTCGCCACCATCGGCGACGCCGGCGGCTTCGACGCGGTGGCGCTCCAGAAGTACCACTGGGTCGAGTCCATCAACCACGTCCATCACGCCGGCAACTCCTCCGGCATCGTGGACGGCTCCGCGCTGGTGGCCATCGGCAGCAAGGAGGTGGGGGAGCGGTACGGGCTGACGCCGCGCGCCCGCATCGTCTCGGCGGCCGTCTCCGGCGCCGACCCCACCATCATGCTCACCGGACCCACCCCCGCCTCCCGCAAGGCGCTGGCGAAGGCCGGTCTGACCATCGACGACATCGACCTGGTCGAGATCAACGAGGCGTTCGCCGCGGTCGTCCTGCGCTTCGTCAAGGACATGGGCCTGAGCCTGGACAAGGTCAACGTCAACGGCGGCGCCATCGCGCTCGGCCACCCGCTCGGGGCCACCGGCGCCATGCTGCTCGGCACCGTCATCGACGAACTGGAACGCCGCGCGCAGCGGTACGGCCTGATCACGCTGTGCGTGGGCGGCGGCATGGGCGTCGCCACCGTCGTCGAGCGCGTCTGATCGCCCCGCCGCCAACCCCTCATACGGAGACAGACAGATGAGCACCGAGCAGCCCCCGCAGCCCACCACCATCCGCTGGGAACAGGACGACACGGGCGTGGTCACCCTGGTCCTGGACGACCCGGACCAGTCGGCGAACACCATGAACGCCGCCTTCAAGGCGTCGCTGACCGCCGTCGCCGACCGCCTCGAAGCCGAGCGGGACTCCGTCCGCGGCGTCATCGTCACCTCGGCCAAGAAGACCTTCTTCGCCGGCGGCGACCTGCGTGACCTGATCGCCGTCACCCCGGGCCAGGCGCAGCAGGTCTTCGACGCCGGCCTGGCCCTCAAGCGCGACCTGCGCCGCATCGAAACCCTCGGCAAGCCGGTCGTCGCGGCCATCAACGGCGCCGCGCTCGGCGGCGGTTACGAGATCGCCCTCGCCTGCCACCACCGCATCGCCATCGACGGGTCCGGCGGCAAGATCGGGCTGCCCGAGGTCACCCTCGGCCTGCTGCCCGGCAGCGGCGGCGTGGTCCGCACCGTACGCCTGCTCGGCATCACCGACGCGCTGTTGAAGGTGCTGCTCCAGGGCACCCAGTACGCCCCGGCCCGCGCGCTTGAGGCCGGCCTGATCCACGAGCTCGCCGTCGACCGGGACGAACTCCTCGCCAAGGCAAGGGCGTTCATCGACGCGCACCCCACCGCGCAGCAGCCCTGGGACACCGACGGCTACAAGATCCCCGGCGGCACCCCGGCCCACCCCAAGTTCGCGGCCAACCTGCCCGCCTACCCGGCCAACCTCAAGAAGCAGCTCAACGGCGCCCCCTACCCGGCGCCGCGCAACATCATGGCCGCGGCCGTCGAGGGCGCCCAGGTCGACTTCGAGACCGCGCAGACCATCGAGGCCAGGTACTTCACCGAACTGGTCACCGGCCAGACGGCCAAGAACATGACGCAGGCGTTCTTCTTCGACCTCCAGGCCGTCAACTCGGGCGCCAACCGGCCGCAGGACGGCGCGCAGCACACCGTGCGCAAGGTCGCCGTGCTCGGCGCCGGCATGATGGGCGCCGGCATCGCCTACTCCTGCGCCAGGGCCGGCATCGAGGTCGTACTCAAGGACGTCAGCCAGGAGGCCGCGGACCGCGGCAAGGGCTACTCGGAGAAGCTGTGCGCCAAGGCGGTCTCCCGCGGCCGGACCAGCCAGCAGAAGGCGGACGCGCTGCTGGCCCGCATCCGGCCCACTGCCGATCCGCAGGACCTGGCGGGCTGTGACGCGGTGATCGAGGCGGTCTTTGAGAACACCGAGCTCAAGCACCAGGTGTTCCGCGAGATCGAGTCCGTCGTGGCGCCGGACGCGCTGCTGTGCTCCAACACCTCCACGCTGCCCATCACGCTGCTGGCCGAGGGCGTGCAGCGGCCGGTGGACTTCGTCGGCCTGCACTTCTTCTCACCGGTGGACAAGATGCCGCTGGTGGAGATCATCAAGGGCGGCAAGACCGGGGACGCGGCGCTGGCCCGTGCCTTCGACCTGGTCCGGCAGATCAACAAGACCCCGATCGTGGTCAACGACTCCCGCGGCTTCTTCACCTCCCGCGTCATCGGCCAGTTCCTCAACGAGGGCGTCGCCATGCTCGCCGAAGGCGTCCCGGCCCCCACCATCGAACAGGCCGCAGGCCAGGCCGGCTACCCGGCCAAGGTGCTCTCCCTGATGGACGAGCTGACGCTGACGCTGCCGCGCAAGATCCGCGAGGAGAGCAAGCGGGCCGTCGAAGAGGCCGGCGGCGAGTGGCCCAGCCATCCCGCGGAGGCGGTCATCGACCGCATGGTGCTGGAGTTCGACCGCCCGGGTCGCAGCGGCGGCGCCGGTTTCTACGACTACGTGGACGGCGAGCGGGCCGGCTTGTGGCCCGGCCTGCGCGAGCACTTCGGCGCCCCGGACGGCGCGCCCGACGTGCCCTTCGGCGACCTGGTGGAGCGGATGCTGTTCGCCGAGGCGCTGGACTCCGTGCGGTGTCTGGAAGAGGGCGTGCTGACCTCGGTGGCCGACGCCAACATCGGCTCCCTGTTCGGCATCGGCTTCCCGGCCTGGACCGGCGGCGTCCTCCAGTACATCAACGGCTACCGGGGCGGCCTGCCCGGCTTCGTCGCCCGCGCCCGGGAACTCCAGGCCGGCTACGGCGACCGCTTCGCGCCGCCGACCCTGCTGCTGGAGAAGGCCGAGCGCGGAGAGCGGTTCACGGACGCGTGAGGGGCCCGGCGGGCCGGGGGGGCCGGGGGGGGGGGGGGGCGGGGGGGGGGGGGGGGGGGGGGCGGCGGGGGGGGGGGCGCCGGTCGGGTGGGGTCGGCGGGCGACCGGGTGTGGCGGCGCGATGCGGGGCTGGCTTGGCGGCGGGCCCGGCAGGCGCGGCGGGCTGGACCTGGTCGGCACCGGTCGCGGTGGCGCGGCACCCGGCGGGCCGCACAACCCCGCACCCGCACCCGCACGTACGCCAACCCGCCCGCGTACGCTCACCCGGCCGGGTCCCGCTCCCCGTATCCGGCCCGCAACTCCTCGCGCAGCGACCGCTGGAAGGCGGTCACCAGGGCCTGGACGACCATCGGTTGCATGTGTGCGGACAGCGACCGCATGGCCGACAGGTCGGGGGCCGGCTGGCCGGCGCGGTGCGGGCCCCACACCTCGTCGCGGAAGAGGCGGCTCAGCTCGCGGGCCGCGGCGCGCGAGTGGTCGAGGACGACGGCACGGGCCGCGCGCACCGTCTCCAGCGGAATGGGCACGTCGAGCAGTCTGATGCCCAGGTGCAGGATGGCCGGGTCGACGCGGAACACCTCGGGGTCGGCGGTGCGCTCCAGCACGTCCATCGCGGCCAACCGGTCCAGGTCCTCGTCGGTCAGGGCGCGGCCGGCCCGGCGCTCCAGGGCCGCGCGGTCGGTCTCGGCTGCCGCGTCCGGCGTCCAAGAAGCGACCAGCGCCCGGTGAATGGCCAGGTCGTGGGCGCTGATGTCGGGCGGCAACTGCTGGAGGTAGCGCTCGATGGCCGCCAGCGTTAGGCCGTGGTGCTGGAGTTCCTCGATCAGGGCGAGCCGCGACAGGTGCTCGGGCCCGTACCTGCCCACCCGGCGCGGCCCGATGAGCGGCGGCGGCAGCAGACCGCGGGTGCCGTAGAAGCGCACCGTGCGCACCGTCACCCCGGCCCGGGCCGCCAACTCGTCGATGGTCAGGCCGAGCTTGCCGGCGCTGCCGCCGGCCGGTGCGGCGCCGCCTGCCGGGGGGCCCGCCGCGGGGTCCGCACCCGGCGCCCCTCCGTCGCCCGGGCCGCTGGGGTCGCTGGTCGCCGGCACCGTCATCGGCTGCGCCTCGCTCTCTGACCGCTCGGGTGCCGTGGGGCGGCCGGTCGGGGCCTGGTGCGTACGCGGCACGGGGTACCTCTGGGTTCAACAGTATTGCTGTCGCACCGCCCCTGTGAAACCTCCCGTGCACGGATCGGCGGTGTCCACGGCTAGTGGACGCGGCCCCGGCGGCGCCCCGGCCCCGCCCCGTGCCGGCCTCCGATCCGCACCGGCTCCGCGCAGGTCACCGCAGAGGTGGACGTGGTGTGAGAAGACCCACGAGTGGGCGTGCGCGGCGTTCTGCGGATGTGAGACTGCCGCGGGCCACCGGTCCACTGGCCCAGACCAATTGACATGCGCTTCCCCCCACGGCGAAAGGCACAGTTCGTGAGCAACGAGGCCGTTCAGGACGGAACCGAGCCGAAACCCGGCGAGGTCGTGCAGGACGCGGGTGACGCGGGGTACAGCAAGGACCTCAAGGCGCGTCACATCAACATGATCGCGATCGGTGGTGCGATCGGCACCGGCCTGTTCCTGGGCGCCGGTGGACGCCTGGAGTCCGCCGGGCCCGCGCTGGCCATCGCGTACGCCGTCTGCGGGTTCTTCGCCTTCCTCGTGGTGCGCGCACTGGGCGAAATGGTGGTCTACCGGCCCTCGTCCGGCTCCTTCGTCTCCTACGCGCGGGAGTTCCTGGGCGAGAAGGGCGCGTACGTCGCGGGCTGGATGTACGTGGTGAACTGGTCGACCACCGGCATCGCGGACATCACCGCCATCGCGCTGTACACGCACTACTGGAGCATGTTCAGCGACATCCCGCAGTGGGTGCTGGCGCTGATCGCGCTGGCCGTGGTGCTGTCGCTCAACCTGATCTCCGTGAAGATCTTCGGCGAGTTGGAGTTCTGGTTCGCCATCATCAAGGTCGCGGCCCTGGTGATCTTCATGGCCATCGCCATCTTCCTGCTGGTCACCCAGCACGAGGTGGGCGGCGAGACACCGGGCATCAGCGTCCTCACCGACAACGGCGGCATCTTCCCGACCGGGCTGCTGCCGGTGGTCGTGGTCCTCCAGGGCGTGGTCTTCGCCTACTCCGCCGTCGAGTTGGTCGGCGTCACCGCCGGCGAGACCGCCGAACCGGAGAAGGTCGTCCCACGGGCCGTCAACTCCATCATGTGGCGCGTCGGCATCTTCTACGTCGGATCGGTCATCCTGCTGGCCCTGCTGTTGCCCTGGGACGGCTACAGCGAGGGTGAGAGCCCGTTCGTCACCGTACTGTCCAAGATCGGCGTACCGGCCGCGGGTCACGTGATGAACCTGGTGGTCCTCACAGCCGCCATGTCCAGCCTCAACTCCGGTCTCTATTCCACCGGCCGCATCCTCCGCTCGATGGCCAAGGCGGGCTCGGCACCGCGCTTCACCGGACTGATGAACCGTCACCAGGTGCCGTACGGCGGCATCATGCTGACCTCGGCGGTGTGTGTGGCTGGCGTGGGACTGAACTACGTGGTGCCGGGCAAGGCGTTCGAGATCGTGATCAACATCGCGGCGCTCGGCATCATCGCCGCCTGGTCCTCGATCATGCTCTGCCACATCGTCTTCGTCCGCCGCGCCGAGGCCGGCCAACTCACCCGCCCCGCCTTCCGGCTGCCCCTCTCGCCGTACACCGAGATCGCCACCATCGGCTTCCTGGCCAGCGTGATCGTGCTCATGTGGTACGACGGCGGGGTCGGCCGGGACACCGTGATGCTGGTCCCGGTCATCGTCAGCGGCCTGGTCCTCGGCTGGTTCGTGGTCCGCGGCCGGGTGCGCGAGACCAGCGCCGCGCAGGACGGGGCGGCCGACGCCGGGAGGTGAGCGGCGGGGCGGGGGCGTCGCGGGGGGGCGGCGAGTGGGCGCGGGGGCACCGTGCGGGGTGCCGCCGGGCGGGGTGAGGGTGTGACGGGGCGCGGCGGCGCCTCGCGCTCCGGTCCCCTCCGCGGCTCCCGCTGAAGTCCCGCGCCCCGGCCCCCTCCGCCGCCCCGTGCCCGCGCCGAGGCCCCGCGCCCCGGTCCCACCCCGCCGGCCCACGCGCCCCTACGCCGCCCATCGGCGAAGTGACGTAGGCCCCGTAGACGACACCCGTTTGTCGCTACGTCATCCGCAACCCCGTCACATTCCTTGTGCCGCACCCCATTTACCGCTTTCTTATGGTCATGCGCACCACGGGGAACAACCGCGACGGGGGTCGTCATGGGGCTGGAGCGGGCTGGGGCGTCAGAACGGGACCGGGCCGTGGAGGAGTACGTCGAACGACGGCTGCACCGTACCCCCACCGCCGGCTGGCCCGGCCGTAGCCGGCCGCCCCCCGCGGGCGCCGCCGCGCCGGAGACCACGCTGCTGCTCGGCCCGCGCGGCAGCGGCAAGACCACCTTGCTGCGGCACCTCGCCGACTGGGCCGCGCGCGCCCCGGTGGCCCACCTCGACCTGGCCGCGCTCGGCCGCGCCGGCGGCCAGCCGCTCGCCGCGCTGGCCGCCCTCGTCTTCGACCTCAACGCCCGCAAACGGGACTTCCCCCCGCTGGACTTCCCCTCCTTCGCGCTGTTGGCCATCGCCGTGGCCACCGAGGTGGACGGCACCGCAAGGGACCGCGCCGTACGGGAGATGGAACAGGCCCTGGCCGGCCCGCCCGACCAGCGGACCGACTCGCTCGCCACCTTCGCCGACGCAGCCGCCACCCTCGGCGCCCCCGCCCTGGTGCGGGCCGCCCTGTTGCTGCTGCCGCAGTGGCGCGGCGGCTGGGCGAAGCTGCGCACCCGCTGGCGCCTGGCCAGGCTGCGCCGCTCGGCCCCGCACCAGCCCGTCAGCACCTTCCTGCTGGCGCTCAACAGCCGGTACGGGGCGCAGGAGGAGAGCCAGCGCGAGCGCGCCGAAGCCGTGCTCTTCCGGGCCTTCGTCGACGACCTGTGCCGCGCCTACCAGGGCCGCGGGGCCCGCCGCCGCACCACCCGCTGCCTGGTCCTGCTCGACAACGTGGACTGCCCGCTCGGCGACCAGTTCCTGCGCCACCTCCTGGAGGCCAGACGGCGGGTCGACGGGGACGATCCGCTGCTCGTGGTGGCCTGTGCGGGCAGCTACCCGGAGGTCCTGAAGACCTTCTCCTGGGGCGGCCCGCCGCCACCGGGCGGCTACCCGGGCCGCTGGCCGGCCGGGCAGGCCAAGTTCACCCCCGAACGGGTCGCCCCCGGCCTGCGCGTGGGCCAACTCCGCGACCTGCACCGGCACGAGGTGGAGCAGCAGGCCAAGCAGATCCTGCGGACCGCAGGCCACCAGGTGCCGCCGCCGCAGGTGGACAGCGGTGTGAAGTGGCTGGGCTGGGCCGTGTACGAACTCACCCGCGGCCAGCCGGCCGCCACCGCCCGGGTGTTGGACGCCCTGCTGTCCCACGGCGAGCAACTGACCTGGGACGAGCGGCTGCGCCGCTGCTTCGAGCCGTCGGGCCCGCTGGTGGACGACCTGCTCGCGCGCCTGTTGCCGATCGGCGCCAGCGGCGAACTGGTGCGGGTGCTGACCCGGGCGTCGGCCGCCGTCGACCTGGCCCCGGCGGGCGCCGCCCGTACGCTGTGGGACGAGGCGGACGCCGCCGTACAGAAGGAGTTCGAGGACTTCTGCGCGGACGGGCTGTGCACCTTGCACATCGACACCGGCGACCGGGCGGCCGACGGCCGGCCCGAGACCCCGCACCCGGTGCTCCGCTTCCTGCTGCTGCGCAAGCTGGCCGCCGCGGGGGGCGGTGCGGGCGGGGGTTCGGGCGCGGATTCCGGTACGGGTGCAGGCGCGGGCTCGGGTACGGGCGATGCGGCGCCCTCGCCCTGGCACGCCGCGCACACCGCCCTGCGGGCCAGGGCCGCCGAGAGCGCGCCCGGCGTCGCCGCCTACCACGCACTGGCCGTCGGCGACCTGCCGGCTGCCGCGCACTACCTCAACGACCGGTTCGAACAGGGCACGCCCCAGGAGTGGTGCACCGAACTGTGCCGGCTGCGCCGGGCCCCCGTACCCGCCCCCGGCGGCGCCCTGGAGGGCCCGCCCTGGGAACACTACGAACAGCGCGTCGCCTTCCTCGCCGAGGGCGAGATCGACAGCAGGCTGCGCACCGTCACCCGGCTCCTCGCGGCGAGTTGGATCGCGCCCGAGCCGCCCACCAGCGCCGAGACCGACCGGGCGGGCGACCCGTACCGCAACCCGCTCGGTGATCCGTACGCCAAGCTCTACGGCGAGATCGCGGCCCGCTTCCGAACCCTGGCCGCGCACACCGACAGCGCCGACTGGTATCCGGTGCTGCTGGCCAAGGCGGCCCAGTACGAGGGGGAGCCCTGGTGAGCGAGGCGAGTGCACGACGGTTCACCCCGGCGAGACCGCCGGTGCGGTGGCATCTGTGGACGCTGGTCGCCCTGGTGGGCATGGCGCTGGTGGCGGTCGGGCTGCCGATGGCGGCCGACCGCTGGTGGAGCACGGACCACCGGTGCGCCGACGGGGTAGTCGAGCGCGGCCCGGCGCAGGAGTGCGTGGGCGTCACCGACGGCTCGTACGTGTTCAGCGCGGAGCTCGCCGAGGTCAGCGCGAAGATCCGGGCGGAGAACCAGCGGGTGGCGGAGTCCGGCGAGGACTGGGTGGCCGGCGCCTACACCGAGCCGATCACCCGCCGCGCCGACACCCCGGCCCACAGCGACCGCTCGCCCGAGGTGATCCGGCAGGCCGTCGAGGGCGCCTACCTCGCGCAGGTCGAGCTGAACCGGGGCGGCGGCCGGGGCCGCACGCCGCAGATCAAGCTGTTGCTCGCGAACAGCGGCCAGGGCGGCGAGCAGTGGCGCCCGGTCGTCGCCCAACTGGTCGCCCTGGCGGGCGGGGACGCCGGGCGCCTGGTGGCCGTCGCCGGCTTCGGCCAGAGCACGTCCACCACCAGGGCGGCCGTGGGGGCGCTGCGCGCGGCCGAGGTGCCGATGGTCGGCTCGACCGTGGCCGCCGACGACCTGGCCACCCCCGCCCCGACGTTCTTCCGCGTCTCCTCGCCCAACACCGACCAGACCGCCGTCGCCGCCGCCTACCTCAAACGGCGCCAGACCCGCGGCTTCCGGCTGGACGTGGTGCGCGACATCAAGCGGGACGACACCTACAACCAGTCGCTCGGCACCGCCTTCGTGCGGGCCGCGAAGGCGGCCGAGCTGCGCCTTGAGACGCCGAACGGCCACCGCTTCGTCTCCGGCAGCCCCTCGGCGGCCAACACGCTGGCCGGCATCGCCGAGACCGTCTGCCGCCCCGAACGCCGCTTGGACGCGGTGTACTTCGCCGGCCGCGGCCGGGAACTGAAGCTGTTCATCGAGGCGCTGACCGCACCCGGGCGCAACTGCCCGCTGACCGTGCTCTCCGGCTCCAGCGCGCTGGGGGTCTTCTACGACCCACCGGCCACCGGTGACGGCGCGGCCGGCGGCGACGTGCTCGCCCGGTGGCGGGCGAACACCGGACTGCGCGTGCTGTACACGGCCTACGCCCATCCGTCCGCCGCCGCCCGCATCTATCCGACCAGGGCCGACAACCCCTTCCCCGCCTTCGCCGACGCCTACGACCTGGCCTTCGGCGGCGACCGTGACCTCCAGAGCGGCCAGGCGATGATGGGGCACGACTCGGTCCTCACCCTCGGCACCGCCATCCGGGCGGCGGCCGGCCCGCAGGGCGGCGACGCGGTGGACGCGGCCGGCGTCCGCAACATGCTGCTCCAGATCGGCCAGAGCCGTACGGTGCCCGGGGTGAGCGGCCCGATCGCCTTCGACACCAACGGCAACCCGCACCACAAGCCGATGGCCCTGGTCGAACTGCGCCCCGAGCCGGAGCGGCGCTACACCTACCGGGAGACGATCTGGGCCGACGACGCGCGGTAGCCGCGGACGCGCCGGGCCCGGGTTGCCCGCGACTCGGGTTGCTCGGGACCTGGGTTGCTCGGGACCTGGGACTTGGGTTGTTCGGGTTGATCGTGGGTTGATCGTGGGTTGGCCATGGGCGCACGGGTTGGTCGGGTTGCTCGGTGGTCCGGGGCCGTTCGGGTTGCTCGGGGTGTGGCGCGGGTGCGGGGTGACGGGGCGTCGGGGGAAGGAGCCGGTCGGCCGGCGCGGGCCCGGTGGGCCGGTGACCTGGGTGGGACCGGTCCCACCCGGCGGCTGTGACACTGCCCGGCAGGCCACGCAGGCCACGCGGACCGGCCACAGGGAGTTGCCCGCCATGGACGATCAGGACCACCACCCGCCGACCGGCATGCCGCCGGCCGTCGTGTTCAGCGTCGTCGCGCTGTGGTTGCAGGTGGTGGCCTGGGCCGTGTTGGGTTGGTACGTGCTGTCCCGCATCGACGAGCGGCACGAGCACGGCCAACCGGTGGAGGCCGAGGGCCCGCTCCAGTTCCTCGCCGTCCTCTTCTTCGCCCTGGCGCTGTGCCTGTTGGTGGCCGGCTGCTGCTTCTTCCGGCGCTCGCTGCTCGCCTGCAAGCTGGTCTACGGCTACGAGGTGGTGGCCGTGGCGCTCGGGGTGCTGGGCATCGCGGTGACGACGGCGTCCACCGGGTTCGAGCCGGCCCTGTTGATCGCTCCCGTCCTGCCGGGCGCCGTCTGCTGGGCGCTCAGCAGCGAGGGCTCGGACGACTGGTTCCTGCCGCTGCCGGGGTGGGACGCGCCGTCGGGGCGCGCGGGCGAGGACGGGGGCTGAAGGCTGAGGGGCGGGGCGTGCGGGGTG
>NZ_JBEHZD010001040.1:0-1105 GCF_040240285.1 Streptomyces sp. HSW2009
CCCCCCCCCCCCCCCCCCCCCCCCCCCCGCCCCGCCCCCCCCCCCCCCGCCCGGGGCGGGGGCCCGCCAGGTCACTGCTGGGCTACCGCGTCAGCGGTGGTGTTCACAGGCCGAGCTCGACCTCGAACTCACCGGCCTCCAGGATCGCCTTCACGGCACCGAGGTAGCGGGCGGCGTCCGCGCCGTCCACCAGGCGGTGGTCGTAGGAGAGCGTCAGGTAGGTCATGTGACGGACGGCGATGGTCTCGCCCAGCTCCGGGTGGTCGATGACCACGGGGCGCTTGACGGTCGCACCGATGCCGAGGATGCCGACCTGGTTCGGGGGCACGATGATCGTGTCGAACAGCGCACCGCGCGAGCCGGTGTTGCTGATCGTGAACGTCGCGCCGGCCAGGTCGTCCGGGCTGATCTTGTTGGCCCGGACGTTGCCCGCGAGCTCCGCCGTCTTGCGGGCGATGCCCGCCAGGTTCAGGTCGCCGGCGCCCTTGATGACCGGGGTCATCAGGCCCTTCTCGGCGTCCACCGCGATGCCGACGTTCTCCACGTCGAAGTACGTGATGGTGCCTTCGGCTTCGTTGATCCGCGCGTTCACGGACGGGTGGGCCTTCAGCGCCTGGACCGCGGCCTTGACGAAGAACGGCATCGGCGAGAGCTTGACGCCCTCACGCTGCGCGAACGCGTCCTTCGCCCGGGCCCGCAGCTTCATGATCTTGGTGACGTCCACCTCGACCACGCTGGAGAGCTGCGCCTGCTCGTGCAGGGCCTTCAGCATGTTGTCGCCGATGACCTTGCGGATGCGCGGCATCTTGACGGTCTGCCCGCGCAGCGGCGACGCCTCCAGGACCGGGGCCTTCGACGCGGCGGCAGCGGCCGGCGCCGGAGCGGCCTGGGCGGCCTTGGCGGCGGCAGCGGCGTCCACGACGTCCTGCTTGCGGATGCGACCGCCGACGCCGGTGCCCTTGACCGTGGCCAGGTTGACGCCGCTCTCCGCGGCGAGCTTGCGCACCAGCGGAGCAGTCTCTTATACACAACTCCGAGCCCACGAGACGGACTGCTATCGACTTATGGGTCTTTTGCGTTTGAAAAAACTGGGGGGGGGGGGGGG
>NZ_JBEHZD010001041.1:0-1105 GCF_040240285.1 Streptomyces sp. HSW2009
TCGTCCCGGCTGCTGTTCTGACCGCCGGCCGGCGTGCCGTCCTGGTTGCCGCGCGGGTCGTCGGCAGGGCCGTTCGGGCCGGCCTGCGGACCGTCCTGGCCGGCGGTCGCGGCGGGCTGCTCATCCTCGCGACGGCCGCCGTCCGGTTCGCTACCGCGCGGGTCGGCGGGCCGGTGGCCCGCGCCCGGCGCCGCGGGCGCCTGACCAGACGCTTGGCCCGACGGCTGACCGGGCTGCTGGCCCGGCTGCGCGTCCTGCGGCTGGTGCGGCTGCTGCGCCTGCGGGCGGCCGTCCCGGTCGTCGCCCGGGGAGGCGGCCGATGACGGGGGCTGCTGGTCGCGCAGGAGCGGCGTGGCGCGGGGCGTGTCGGCGTACCTCATCGCGTCCCCCCGCTGCGTACGGAGGACTGTGGGAAGCGGTGAGCCGCGCGGCGGCATGGGTCCGGCATGTGGAGTGTGTCTTCCCCTTGTGTCGTCGTCCCGCGTGCCGGGCCTGCTGGCCCGGCGGTCCCCGGCCGGCCTGGGCGCGGGCGGGACTGTGGTTCCCACGTCATCAGCGAATCCCCCGATCGATCCGCGCGGCCCCGCCCCTGCCGGCCCCGGACATCCGGTGATTTTCCCGGGCCTCCGGGGCGGATGCTCCGGTTTTCCCGGCGGATTCGCAGTCCAGACGCTACCTCCCGCGCGCGCCCCCGTCCCGTGGGGGCCGTTCCGTGTGCCGGTATCGTTGCCGACGGTCGATCGCTTCGTAGAGTTCCCTGGAATTCTGTGTTCCGCGATCTCGTACGACCGTACAAAGCCTTGCTGGCGGTGGAAAGGCGGTGGGAAGACCAGGTCAACCACCGGCCAGCAGTTCGGTGACCAACCATGCGGCCGACCCCGCCGGGCTCGTCCGTCCCTGTCCGCCCCAGCCCGTCCCGGGCCGTCCGAGACCGTCCCCGTCCACTCCGGACCACCCCGGTTCACCACAGTTCGTCCCAGCCCCTGCACCTCCGTTTTGCCCGCCCCACCCGCGCCACCCGCCCCACCCGCTCCACCAGCCCCGCCCCGTACGCATCCGCCCGTCGGGACCGGGACCCGCACCAGACCGCGCGGACCACCAGGGC
>NZ_JBEHZD010001042.1:0-1098 GCF_040240285.1 Streptomyces sp. HSW2009
GGGGGGGGGGGGCGGGGGGGGGGGGGGCGGCCGGCGGGGGGGCCGCGGGGGGCCCCCGGTGGGCGGCCACCGCGGGGCGGGGGTGGGGGGCCGGCACGGCGATGGCCAGGGTCACGAGCGTGGTCGTCAGACCGCGAGTGATCTTGTTCATGGCCGCGACCCTAGGCCAATTTAGGTAGCCCTTACCTCATCCTCAGGTCGTATGTCGCGACGCCGTTCGGGGGTGGTCGGGGTGAGGAGGAGGGGAGAAGGGGGGCCGGGGGGGGCCGGGGCGGTCGGGGCGGTCGGGGCGGTCGGGGCGGTCGGGAGACGGGAGGCCGCCCGCCGGGGAGGCGGGAGCCGCCGGCTCGGGAGAGGCTCAGAGGAGCGGGGCCGCCCGGCTCAGGAGGGGGCGGGGCCGCCCGGCCCGGGGGCGGGCCCCGACTCGTACCCGGTCCGCGCCAGCCGCCCGTAGGCCGAATTCCCCTCCCCTTCCCACCGAGCGGAGTCCGCCCGGGACATCATGAGGAACACAGCGCCTGCCCGTGACGCAGGGAAAGGAGGCGGCCGGAGGGGCAGCGGGCGCGCGACCGGAACATCGCGCGGGGAGGGACGCCCAGCGGCGAAGACCCGGCAGGGACGCGGGTCCGCCCTTCCTGCAACGGACGAGGGGTGATCGTGCAGGACCGAAGTGAGACGCAGGGCGACGAGGCCCCCACCCCGGATACGTGTGGCGCGGGCGCGCGCCAGGGCCCGCTGCGGGGGCGGTCCCGATGAACGACCGCGACTACGCCCCCGACGCCGAACCCACCGGCACGAAGTGCCCGTGGTGCCACGGGACCGGCACGGTGCACCACATGTACGCGTACGCACCGGGCGTCGACCCCTTCGGCAACGACACCCTGACCGTAGGCCGGGCCGGCACCTGCAAGCACTGCCGGGGAACCGGCGAGTACGACTCGACGCTCGACCCCACACTCGACGCCTGGCGCCGCCGCACGCCATGAGCCCGCGGGCGGGGCAGTGGCTGGGGCGAGCTGGGCGCGGGGGGGGGGGGGGGGGGGCGGCGGCGGCGCGCCCCCCCCCCCCCCCCCCCCCCCCGCGCGGGGCCCCCCCCCC
>NZ_JBEHZD010001043.1:0-1095 GCF_040240285.1 Streptomyces sp. HSW2009
GCCCGCGCGAGCCGCCTCGCCCCCGACGTGCTGGCCCGCGCCACTGCCGTGCGGACCTGCGCCACCGCCGTGCTGGCTCCCGCCACCGGCCTGCTGACCCGCGCCGGCGCTCGGGTCGCCGAGCGGGCGCCGCCCCGGGGGCTGCTCGCCCGGGGCGCCCTGCGGACGCGCCTCGCCCGGTCCTGGCTGGCCGTGACCTGGCTGGCCGTGCCGCGGCTGCTCGTCGGCGAGCGGGCGCCGCGCCCGCCGCTGCCCCGGGCCGGCGGGAAGCTGCTGGCCAGGCTGGCCCTGAGGTACCGGAAGCTGCTGCCCGGGCGCCGGCGGGAACTGCTGCCCGGCCCCGGCCCCGCCCCCAGCCACGGGCGGCTGCCCGTGCGGACCGGGTTGGCCGGGTTGCCCATGCTGACCGGGTTGGTTGTGCTGCCCGTGCTGGCCGGGTTGCCCGTGCTGGGCGGGCTCGATCTCGTACGGACCGACAGCCCCGGCCGCCGGCTGCTGCGCGGCCTCACCGGGGGTTGGCCACGCGGGGACGACCTCGGCCCGCGGCTCCGGGACCCCGGGGCCCCAGGGCGTGCCGTCGGCGCCGGCCGGCTGCCCGCCGCGACCCTGCACACCGCCAGGCACCCCACCCGGCACCCCACCGGAGGCGCCGGCCGCCGGGTACCCGCCCTGCGCGGGCAGCGCCGCGACCGGACCGAGGCCCTGCGGCTGCTGCGACTGCGGCTGCTGGTCGGCCGCGGCCGGCGGCAGCGCGAACGGGGTGCGCCCGGCCGGTACCTCGTGTGCCTGCTGCTGCGGCCCGGACTGCTGGCCGCGCTGCTGCTGGCCCGCCGGCCCGCCGGGAACCTGCTGACCGCCGCCGTCCTGCGGCACACCCTGCTGCGGTACGGGCCGTTCCGGCGTCTCGGTCAGGGCCCGCCTGGCCCGGCGCCGCCCGGTGCCCTGGGCGGGCTCGATCTCGTGCGGGCCGGCCGCGGGCGCCGCGGGCGGTGTCGTATTCACATCTCCGGGCCCCCGAGACGGGCTCCGATCGGGGGTGGGGGGGGGGGGGGGGAAAAAAATAGGGGGGGGGGGGGGGGGGGGGGGGGGGGGGGG
>NZ_JBEHZD010001044.1:0-1087 GCF_040240285.1 Streptomyces sp. HSW2009
CCGCGGATGTACGCGTTGGCGTCGCCGGGGGCGGCTAACTCGGCGCGCGCCGCGGTCTGGATGCGGCCCCGGGCCGCCGGCGCGCCCGCGCCGCCGGCCCGTGGCCGACCGCGCCGGCGCGGGGCGCTGACGCCCTCGCTCACGGGCCGGCCGCCTCGGGCGGGACGGCCAGGTGCAGCCGGGTGAAGGCGAGCGCCTCGGCGAGGTCGGCCTCGCGTTCGGCGGCGGACATCGACCGCCGGGTGTTGACCTCGACCACGACGTGGCCGGTGAAGCCGTTGCCGGCCAGCCGCTTCAGGAGGGCCGCGCACGGCTGGCTGCCGCGCCCCGGCACCAGGTGCTCGTCCTTGCCGGAGCCGCCGCCGTCGGCGATGTGCACGTGCGCCAGCCGGTCACCCATCCGGTCCACCATCGCCAGCGCGTCGGCGCGGGCGGTCGCGGTGTGCGAGAGGTCGACGGTGAAGTGCCGGTAGTCGTCCTTGGTGACGTCCCAGTCGGGCGCGTACGCGAGCATCTCGCGGTCCCGGTAGCGCCACGGGTACATGTTCTCGACGGCGAACCTGACGTCCGTCTCGTCCACCATCCGCCAGATGCCGCTGACGAAGTCCCTGGCGTACGAGCGCTGCCAGCGGAACGGCGGGTGCACCACCACGGTCGATGCGCCCAGCCGCTCGGCCGCGGCCCGCGCCCGCTGGAGCTTGACCCACGGATCGGTGGACCACACGCGCTGGGTGATCAGCAGACAGGGCGCGTGCACGGCCAGGATCGGCACCTGGTGGTAGTCGGACAGCCGGCGCAGCGCCTCCACGTCCTGGCTGACCGGGTCGGTCCACACCATGACCTCGACGCCGTCGTACCCCAGGCGCGCCGCGATCTCGAAGGCCGTCGCCGTGGACTCCGGATACACCGAGGCCGTGGACAGGGCGACCTTCGCATCCGGGATGCGCACCACTGGCTCCGTCACGAGGGACAGGGTACGGCGTGCCCCTGTCCGGGCCCGGGGCCGGCGGGCCGCAGCGCACCGGCGGGGGCCGTGCGGACCGCTCGCCGCGGGGTGGCGCGCGGCGGGCGCGGCCGCCGCCCCCCC
>NZ_JBEHZD010001045.1:0-1083 GCF_040240285.1 Streptomyces sp. HSW2009
CCGAGGGTCCGCGAGTCAGTCCCGCCGAAACATCTGCCTGGCCTGGCCTGGCCTGGCCCGGCCTGGTCCCGTCGCTCCGTGAGCCTGCCGGCCCGGCCCCCATCCCACCTCGGCCCTGCCGCTCCGAGGGTCCGCGAGTCAGTCCCGCCGAAACTCCGCCTGGCCTGGCCCGTCGCTCCGATGTCCTGCCGGCCCGGCTGCCGAGGCCCTGCCGGCCCGGCCGCCCCGAGAGCCCGCCGGCCAGTCCCGCCGAAACTCCGCCCACCCGCCCGGCCTCACCCCGCCCAGGCCCGGCCCTGCCAAACTCCGCCGGCCCGGCCGCGAGGCCCCACCGGCCCGGGCCGCCCCGCAACCCTGCCGCTGCCGGCCGCCCCGAGGCCACCCCCGGCAAAGTACGTCCCGAGCGCGAGGCGTGGCCGGCCGTCCCGTAGGGGACGGGTCAGGGGAGGACGGGGGCCGGTGCGGCCCCGCGCGCCCCCACGCCGCTCTAGCATCGGAGTACGAGGGGGAATCCAGCGAAGCAGCGAGATCACGGGATCGAGCGGGGCAAGTAGAAAGCAGGGTGCATCGTGGCCGCAAAGCGGATATTCCAGGGCCTTCCGTGGTGGGTGAAGTGGGTTGTCGTGCCCGTCCTCGTCATCGCGGTATTCGGCGGCTTGATCACCAGCGTTGTCGGTATCGTCGCTTGGCTGCTGTTCCGGGTACTGCTGTTGGTCGCGGTGATCGGCGGTCTGATCTACGCCGTGCGGAAGTTCACTTCGTCATCGCGGTCGGGCGCCTCGCGCGATGATTGGTAAAGGCCAGATCCTCACTGGTCCGGACCTTTTTATGGCAAATTTGTTCTCCCCATGACACATTGCGCGGCTCTGCGCCACTAACCCAGCCTGAAGTCTTTCTTCCGGTTAGAGTGCGGAATGTTGCGGTCCGGCGCGTGCCCCGGCGGGGCGCGCGGATCGGCTGCCGCAGCGATGGCGGGGGCGGCCCCCGCCGCCGGGGGGGGCCCCCCCCCGCCCCCCGGGGGGGGGCGGGGGGGGGTTTAACAAATGGCGCGGGCGGCGCTGCGACGTGTGTTGTTGTGGGGGG
>NZ_JBEHZD010001046.1:0-1082 GCF_040240285.1 Streptomyces sp. HSW2009
GGGGGGGGGGGGCGCCGGGGGGGGGGGGGCGCCCCCCCCCCCCCCCCGCCCCCCCCCCGCCCCCCCCCCCCGGCGGCCGCGCCCGGGGGGGGGGCCCCCGGGGGGGGGGGGCGGCCCGCCGGGCCGCGCCGCCGAGCGCTCCGCCCGGGGCAGGGGGGCGGCGGCGGCGGCTGCCGGGGCCGCCGGGTCGAACGGGCCGGCCGCCCGCGGCGATGCGGACCGGGACGACGCCCGCGCGGGCGCCCTGACGGTGGGCGCCGCCCGCGCCGGTGCCCTCCTGGAGCGCCAACTCACGCTGGCCAGGACGCGCGCCCACACGGCCGCGCTCCAGGCCCTCGGCTCCTCCCGCTTCCACGCGGTCGCCGACGCCGTCGCGCTGCTGGCCTCCGAGGTCCCACTGGACCCGACCGCGGCCGACGAACCGGCCGACACCGCGCTGCCGCCGCTCGCCGAACTGGCCCACCGCCGCCTGCTGGAGGCCGTCGAGGCGCTGCCGCTGTCCCGCGCCGGCCACCCGTACAACGCCGACGCGCTCGCCCACGGCCTGGCCGCGACCGCCACCGCGGACGCCCCGCCAGCCAGTGAGGGCCAGGACGCGCCGTGGCACCAGGTGCGCAGGCTGGTGCGGGTCGGCAGGTACGCGCTTGAGGTGCTGGACGAGCACCAGCCGCTGGGCACCGGCCCCACCGAGGCCGAACCCACGCTGGCGGTACGGCTGCTCGCCGCGAGCCAGGCCCTGGAACGCCACCGCGACGCGGCGGAGGCGGCAGCAGCCGCAGCAGCAGCGGCCCGCACCCCACGCATCGCCCCGGCCACGGCCTACGCACTCGGCGTGCTCCACGCCGACCAGCGACACGAGGTGGAGGCGGCGCGGTTCACCTTCGGCCGCATCTGGCAGCGGGCGGCGACGGGCCAGTGAACGCCCCTGGCGGGGGCGGCTCGGCCGGGCGGGGGGGCGCGGCCGGCCGCGGCGGGGGGGGGGGGGCGGGCGGGGCGGCCCCCCGCGGGGGGGGCCCCGCGCCCGCCCCCCCGCCCCCCGGCGGGGGCCGCCGCAGGGTGGCCGGACGGCGGGCGGGCCGTGG
>NZ_JBEHZD010001047.1:0-1074 GCF_040240285.1 Streptomyces sp. HSW2009
CGGCGGCCCCGGCGGGCCCCGCGGCGCGGCGGGGGGGGGGGCCGAGGGGGGCGGCGGGCCCCGCGGCCGCGGCCGGGCCCGGGCCGGCCGGCGCCGGCCGGCGCTCCGCGGCGCGCGGGACGGCCGGAACCGAAGCAACCCAGGCCGGGCCCGCTGCGTCATCGGGGACGGCGGCGGCCTCTGCATCGGGTTCCGAATCGGCTTCCGGTGCGGTTTCTCCCTCGGCTTCCGCTGCGGCGGTGCCGTCCGGGCCCCGTCCCGCCAGGCTGACCGGCGCCGCGGTCATCGCCGCCGGCGAGGGTGTGCTGCTCGCCGCGTACGGGGTGTACCTGATGGTGATGGGGTTGGCCGGCAACCCGGACAGTCCGAAGCAGGCGGAGATCCTCGCGGTGGTGTTCTTCGCGCTGGCCGTGCTGCCGCTGACGGCCGCGCGCGGGTTGTGGCTGCGCCGCCGCTGGAGCCGCGGGCCGGCCATGATCACGCAGATCATGGCGCTGCCGGTGGCCTGGACCCTGCTCAACTCGGGGAACGCGCTGATCGCCGGCGGGGTCGTCGTCGGCCTCGCGGCCATCACCGCCCTCGCCCTGCTCGTCAACCCCACGGCCACCGAGGCCCTGGGCATCGGCCCGCGCGACGCCTAGCAACCCACGAACAACCCACGAGCGAACAACCCACGAGCAACCCGGGGCGCACACCTCAGCGCCGCGGTGGGACGCCGACCAACCCTGCGCCCACCGCGGCGCTGAGTCGTTTCCCGCTGTGGCTGTGGCTGTGGCTGTGGCTGTGGCTGTGGCTGTGGCTGTGGCTGTGGGGACGTGGGTTGGCTGTGTGGGCGCTCGCGGGGTGTGGGGCCGGAGCGTGGGGTTGGCGTACGGGCTGGCGCGCCGGGGCTGCGTACGGCCGGCTGGCGGGCGCCGAGGGCGACGTACGGGAGGGGGCCGGTGCGCGGGAACGTGGTGCGCAGGGGCGGCGCCGGGGGAGAGGGGCGCGGGAGCGGGTCCCTGGGGAGGGGGACGCGGGCGTGAGACGCCCGGCAAAGGTTCGGGGCACAGGGGGGCGGCATCCGGGTGGCGC
>NZ_JBEHZD010001048.1:0-1066 GCF_040240285.1 Streptomyces sp. HSW2009
CCCCCCCCCCCCCCCCCCCCCCCCCCCCCCCCCCCCCCCGCCCCCCCCCCCCCCCCCCCCCCCCCCCCCCCCCCCCCGCGCCGGTGTTGCTGTCGTGCCGTGCTGCTGCGGGGACGATCAGTCGGTGCCCAGGACGGCCTTGACCGCCTCGCGCGCCTCCTGCGGGGTGTCGGTGGCCAGGGCGGCGCGGGCCGCCTCCTGACACGCCTGGAGGGTGTGCTGGGCCAGCGTGGCGCGCACCCGCGGGATGGCGTTGGGGCTCATCGACAGGCTGGTGACGCCGAGGCCGGTGAGGACGCAGGCCAGCAGCGGGTCGGCCGCCGCCTCGCCGCACACGCCGCAGCTCTTGTCCTGCGCCTGCGCGGCCTGCGCCGCAGCCTGCACGAGGTCGAGCAGGGCCGGCTGCCACGGGTCCTGGAGCCGGGCCAGCGAACCGGTCTGCCGGTCGGCGGCGAAGGTGTACTGCGCCAGGTCGTTGGTGCCCAGCGAGAGGAAGTCCACCTCGCGCAGGACGGAGCCGGCGCGCAGCGCGGCCGACGGGATCTCGACCATCGCGCCGACCTTGGCGGGCAGCCCGACCTCACGGCAGGCGGCGGCGAAGGCCGCCGCGTCGGCCCGGTCGGCCACCATCGGCGCCATCACCTCAAGCTGCACCGACAGCCCGTCGGCCGCCCGGGTGAGCGCCTCAAGCTGGCCCTTGAGCACCTCGGGGTGCTCCAGCAGGGTGCGCAGCCCGCGCACGCCGAGCGCCGGGTTCGGCTCCTCGGCCGGGGTCAGGAAGTCCAGCGGCTTGTCGGCCCCGGCGTCCAGCGCCCGCACCACCACGCGGGCGTCCGGGAACGCCTCCAGGACCTGCCGGTACGCCTCCTGCTGCGCCTCCACGGACGGGGCCTGCTTGTGGTCGTCCAGGAAGAGGAACTCGGTCCTGAACAGCCCCACGCCCTCCGCGCCGGCCTCGACCGCGGCGGCCACGTCGCCGACGCCGCCGATGTTGGCCAGCAGCGGCACCCGGTGGCCGTCGCTGGTGGCGCCGGGGCCGCTGACCGCGGCCACCGCGGCGCGGCGC
>NZ_JBEHZD010001049.1:0-1060 GCF_040240285.1 Streptomyces sp. HSW2009
GACGAGTTGTGCGGGCTGTTGGACGAGCACGCGGACCGGCCGGGGCGGCCGGGCCGGCGGGGGGGGGGGGGGGCCGCGGGCGGCCCCCCCCCGCGCCCCCCCCGGGGAGCGCCGGGCCACCCCCGGCGCTCCCGTACCACCGGTCGCCCGTGGCCGGCGCGGTCTCCGCGGGCCCGTCGCTCCAGCGACGCGACGGTCCCCGGCCCCGTCCTGCTCCCGGGCGGCCGGTCCGCTCCCGTTGCCGGGCAGGCGGGCAGGCAGGCACGGGGCCGAGCGGGTCCGCGGCGACGAGGCCGGTGGCCAGGGGGGTACGCGGTGCCGCCGGGGCGCAACCAGCAGGCACGAGGTGCCCCGGGCCGAGGCCGGCCCCACCCGGCCGACACGGACCGCCCGCGGCCCAGCCGACCAACCCGGCCCCGGCCGAACCACGTCCGGCGGCCCCGGCCGACCCGTACGCCATCGGCCCGTACCGCCGCCGATCCGACCGGCCCGACCGGCCCGTACACCCGACACAACCGCTCCCAGGCCCCCTACAGCCACAACGAAGGCCAAGAGGGCCACCGACGGTCCCCACGGCCACCACGCCGCGTACGCCCAACCCTCGGGCGCACCCGGCACCCCCGCAACAGCCCCCCACGGCCACCACGCCGCGTACGCCCAACCCCCGGGCGCCCCGGCACACCCGCAGCACACCCGGCAACTCAGCCGACCAGCACAACCGAGCAGCACACCCAGCAACACACCCAAGCAACAACACACCCAGCGACACACCCAGCAACAGCACAGCACCCCATGCACGCAGCTACGGAGGAGAACGGTGGGAATGACCTCCACGGACATGACGGGGACGGCCCTGCGGCAGCAGGCGGAGACGGATCGTTGGAGCACGCCGTCCGGGGTCGAGGTGATCCGTACGACGGAGCGCGCCGGCAGCGCGGCGGCGGCCAGGGCCAGACTGGAGGCGGGGGGGGGCGCGCGCCCGGGGGGGGGGGGGGGGGCGGGGGGGGGCCCGCCGGGCGGGGGGGGCCCGGGGGGGGGGGTTTTAAAAAGGCCGGCCCCC
>NZ_JBEHZD010000105.1:0-17853 GCF_040240285.1 Streptomyces sp. HSW2009
CCCGGGGGGGGCCCGCCCCCGGGGCCGGGCACGGGCGCGCCGGGGCGGGGGCGGGCGCCGGGGCCCCCGCCGCCCCCGCCGCGGCAGCGGCCGGCCTCGCCGACGCGCTGCCCCTCGTACCGCCGCGGGCAACGACGCCGCCCGCCGCTGCCCCCGAAACCGAAACCGGAACCGGCACCGGCACCGGCACCGGCACCGGCACCGGCACCGGGATTGTCGCCGACCTCGCCCCGCCCACGCCGGTGCGCCCCGACCACCTGGCGTACGTGATGTACACATCGGGCTCCACCGGCCGGCCCAAGGGCGTCGCGGTGGAACAGGCGGCCGTACTGGCCCTGGCCGCCGACGCACGCTGGGACGGCCCGGCACACCGCGCCGTACTGCTGCACTCCCCGCACTCCTTCGACGCGGCCAGCTACGAGCTGTGGGTGCCGCTGCTGCGCGGCGGCGAGGTGGTGGTGGCGCCGGACGGCGACGCGACCCCGGCCGACTGGCGGGCCCTGCTGCCCACCAGCGGCGCCACCGCGCTGTGGCTGACGGCCGGTCTGTTCGCGCTGCTGGCCCACGAGGTGCCGGATGCCTTCCGTAGCGTGCGCGAGGTCTGGACGGGCGGGGACGTGGTGTCACCCGCCGCGGTCGGGGCCGTGCGCGCGGCGGTGCCCGGCATCCGCATCGTCAACGGGTACGGGCCGACGGAGACCACCACGTTCGCCACGGCGGGCGAGGGCCGGGCCCACCCGCCGGTAGCGCCCGGGCCGGCCGCGGGGCGGCGGGGGGCGCCGCCCCCGGGGGGGGCCGCGGCCGGGCCCGAAACCTCCGCCACCCCGACCGCCCCGGCCACCCCCACCCCGGCCGGTGGCGACCACGCCCCGCTGCCGATCGGCACCCCGCTGGACGGGATGGCCGCCAGCGTCCTGGACGGCGCGCTGCGCCCGGTGCCCGACGGCGTCCCGGGCGAGCTCTACCTCGCCGGCGCCGGCCTCGCCCGCGGCTACGCCGGGCAACCCGGGCTGACCGCGGAGCGGTTCGTCGCCGACCCGGCGGGCCCGCCCGGCGCGCGGATGTACCGCACCGGCGACGTGGTGCGGGTCCGCCCCGACGGCCGGCTCGACTTCCTCGGCCGCGCCGACGACCAGGTCAAACTGCGCGGCTACCGGATCGAGCCCGGCGAACCGGAAGCGGCACTCCGCGCCCTGCCCGAGGTGGCGCACGCCGCGGTACTCGTCCGCACGGAGGGGCCTGGCGGCCCTGCGCTGGTGGCCTACGTGGTGCCGGCGGTTACGGGGGAGGTCGAGCCCCGGCGGGCCGAGCAGCACGCCGCGTTCGCCCGCACGCTGCGCGACCGGCTCGCACAGCGTCTGCCGGAGTACCTGGTGCCCACCGCCGTGGTGCTGCTGGAGCGGCTTCCGCTCACCGCCAACGGAAAGTTGGACCGGGCCGCGCTGCCCGCCCCGCGGGTGGCGGCCGACTCCGGTGGTGCCCCGCTCGGGCAGCGCGAGGAGTTGCTGTGCCGACTCTTCGCCGAGGCGCTCGGCGTGCCGTCGATCGGTCCCGACCAGGACTTCTTCGCCGCCGGCGGGCACTCGCTCTCGGCGATGCGGTTGGTGGGGACGGTACGGGCGGCGCTGGACGTCTCACTCGCGGTGCGTGACCTGTTCACCGCCCGCACCCCGGCCGCCACCGCCGCCCTGCTGCGGCCCGCGGGTGAGCGCGCCGTGCCCCTGGTGGCGGGCGAGCGCCCGGCCGAGGTGCCGCTCTCCCCGGCCCAGCGCCGACTGTGGTTCCTCGACCGGCTCGACGCCGACACTCCGGCGTACAACGTGCCCATCGCGCTGCGGCTCACCGGCCGCATCGACGTGGCTGCCGTCCGGGCCGCCCTGCACGACGTGGCGGTGCGGCACGAGGCGCTGCGCACCGTCTTCCCCGACACCGACGGCCTGCCGCGGCAACACGTCGTACCCGCAGAGCAGGCCCGGGTCGACGTCGAACTGATCGAGTTGCCACCGCCGGCCCCCACCCCACTCCCGCCCGCCGGCGTCGCCGACGCCACCGACCCGCTGGCCACCGCGCTGCACGCCGCGGCCGTACGCCCCTTCGACCTCACCCGGGACCTGCCGCTGCGCGCCGCCGTGCTGCGCCACGCGGACGGCGCGCCGGCCGGTGCTGCCGCCGACGGGGACAGTGGTGCTGCCGCGCCGCGGCCCGGGCGGTCGGCCTCGGGCGACGTGTTGTTGCTGGTCCTGCACCACATCGCGGGTGACGAGTGGTCGGTGCGACCGCTGCTCGGCGACCTCGCCACCGCGTATGCGGCCCGGGCCGCCGGGCGCGCCCCGCAGTGGGCTCCGCTGCCCGTGCAGTACGCCGACTACGCGCTGTGGCAGCAACGGGTGCTCGGCACCGACGAGGACCCCACCAGCGGCACCAGCCAGCAGATCGCCCACTGGCGGGAGCGCCTCGCCGGCGCCCCGGCCGAACTCGCGCTGCCGCTGGACCGGCCGCGCGGCGCATCGGCCGGATACGACGGCGAGGTCGTGGAGTTCGCCGTGCCCGCCGCGGTACGGCGCGGCCTGGCCGCGCTGGCCCGTCGCACCGGCGCCACGCCGTTCATGGTGGCGCACGCCGCGCTCGCCGCACTCCTCGAACGGCTGGGCGCCGGCAGCGACCTGCCGATCGGCACGCTCATCGCCGGCCGCGACGACCACGCCCTGCACGACCTGGTCGGCTTCTTCGTCAACACGCTGGTGCTGCGCACCGACGTGACCGGCGACCCGAGCGCGATCGAGCTGGTGGAGCGGGTCAAGGCGGCCGACCTGGCCGCGTTCGACCACGCACAGGTCCCCTTCGAGCGACTGGTGGACGAACTCGGCGCGGAGCGCTCGCTGGCCCGGCACCCGCTCTTCCAGGTGATGCTCAACCACCAGACCCGCACCCCGGCCGGGCCGCGGCTGGGTGACCTGGACAGCGAGCCGGTGGCCGTGCACACCCGGACCGCCAAGTTCGACCTCACCTTCACCCTGGTTCAACACCCAGGCGCAGAAGGCGAGTTGACCGGTGGCATCACCTACCGCACCGACCTGTTCGACGCGCCGACCGTGCACCGGATCGCCGCTGCCTTCACCCGGGTACTGGCCGCCTTCGCCGACCGGCCCGAGCGGCCGGTCACCGCGATCGACCTGCTCACCGACGCCGAACGGCACCGGGTGCTGGTGGCGTGGAACGAGACCGCGACGAGCGTGGCACCGGCCACCGTGCCGCAGGCGCTGGCCGAGCAGGCGGCCCGGACGCCCGACGCGCCCGCCGTCATCGCAGCAGGCGCCACCCTCACCCACCGCGAGCTGTACGAGCGGGCCGCCAGGCTCGCCCACGCCCTGGCCGACCGGGGCGCGGGCCCCGACCGGCTCGTCGCGGTGCTGCTGCCCCGCTCGACGGACTCGGTGATCGCCGCCCACGCCGTCCAACACGCCGGCGCCGGCTACCTCCCGCTCGACCCCGCGCACCCGACCGAGCGACTGACCGCGCTGCTCGCCGAGACCGCGCCCGCCCTCGTCCTCACCGAATCGGCCACCGCCGCCGCCCTGGCCGGCGCCGTCCCCGAGGGCGTCGCCACCGTACGGATCGACGACCCGGCGCTGCTCGCCGAGGTGGCCGCGCACCCGCCGACCCCGCCGGCCGCGACCCGCCCGCCGCACCCGCTGCACACCGCCTACGTGCTGCACACCTCGGGCTCGACCGGTCGGCCCAAGGCCGTCGCCGTACCGCACCGGGCGCTGGTCAACCGGCTCGTGTGGAACCAGCGGCGCTACCCGCTCGGCCCCGGCGACCGCATGCTCCACAAGGCGGCGCCCGGCTTCGACGTGGCGGTGTGGGAGCAGTACGGGCCGCTGCTCGGCGGCGCCGCCCTGGTCGTGGCCCGCCCGGACGGCCACCGCGATCCGGCCTACCTGGCCGAGGTGATCCGCGACCAGCAGATCACCGCCGTGCACTTCGGGCCGTCGATGCGCGCCCTGTTCGTCGCCGAGCCGCCGGCGACGCCGCTGGACGGGCTGCGCTGGGTGTTCAGCGGCGGCGAGGAACTGCCGGGCCAACTCGTCGACGCCTGGTACCAGGGCCGGCGGGCGCAGCTCGTCAACCAGTACGGCCCCACCGAGGCGGCCGTGGACGTCACCGCGCGCCCCGCCGCCCCCGGCCACCCCGGCACCGTGCCGCTCGGCACGCCCGGCGACAACACCCGCGCGTACGTGCTGGACGCCAGGCTCGCCCCGGTGCCGCCCGGCGTGGTGGGGGAGCTGTACCTGGCCGGCGTCCAACTCGCCCGCGGCTACCTCGGCGACCCGGCGCGTACCGCCGAACGGTTCGTCGCCGACCCCTTCGGACCACCCGGCGGCCGGCTCTACCGCACCGGCGACCTGGCCCGCTGGAACAGCGCGGGCGAGCTGGAGTTCGCCGGCCGCGCCGATGACCAGGTCAAACTGCGCGGCGTACGGATCGAACCGGCCGAGGTGCGGGCCGCGCTGCTGGACCACGCCGACGTCGCGGACGCCGCCGTGCTGGTCCGCGAGGACACCCCGGGCGCCGCCCGGCTGGTCGGCTACCTCACCCCGCGGCCCGGCACCGCCACCGACGCGCTCGACGCCGCGGCCGTGCTGCGACACGCCGCCGCCCGGCTGCCCGCCGCGCTGGTCCCGGCCGATCTGGTGGTGCTCGCCGCCCTCCCGCTGACCAGCAGCGGCAAGGTGGACCGCCGCGCGCTGCCGGCACCCCAGCGGGCCACGCCCGGCGCGGAGCAGACCGCCCCGCGCAGCCCGGCCGAGCGCGTCATCGCCGAGCAGATCGGCGCCCTGCTGCGGCTCTCGGAGGTCGGCGCGCACGAGAGCTTCTTCGCGCTCGGCGGTGACAGCATCACCTCCATCCAACTCGTCAGCGCCGCCCGCAGGGCCGGCTGGGTGATCACCCCGCGCCAGGTCTTCGAACACCGCACCGTCGCCGCCCTCGCGCTGGTCGCCACGCCGGCCCCGCGGGACGCGGCGGCCGAACACGACGCCGGCACCGGCACCGTGCCGCTCACCCCGGTTATGCACGCGCTGCGCGAGCGCGGCGGCGACCTGCGCACCTACAGTCAGTCGTTGCTGGTCACCGTCCCGCCCGCGGCCGGGCCCGAGCGGCTGCTCGGCGCGCTGCGCACCGTGCTCGACCACCACGGCATGCTGCGCGCCACCCTCCACACCGCTCCGTCCGACTCGCAGACCGGCCCGCAGTCCGACCCGCAGACCGGCCCGCCGTCCGACCCGTCATCCGATCCCCAGGCGCCCGCAGCGGAGCCATGGACCCTTGAAGTGGCCCCGCCCGGCGCGGTGGACGCCGCCCGGGTGCTGCGCCGGGTGCCCGTACCGGCCGACGACCCGCAGGCCCTGCGCGCCGCCGTGCGCAGCGCGTCCCGTGCGGCGACCGAGTCCCTCGATCCGGCCCGGGGCGAGGTGTTCCGGGCCGTCTGGTTCGACCCCGGGCCCGCCGCTCCCGGCCGGCTGCTGCTGCTCGCCCACCACCTGGTGGTGGACGCCGTCTCCTGGCGGGTGCTGCTGCCCGACCTGGTCCAGGCGTGGCAGGGGAGCGCGGACGACCCGGAGCGGGCCGTCGAACTGCCGCCGGTGGAGGTCTCCTTCCGCGCCTGGGCCGACGCCCTGACCGCGAAGGCCGCCGAGCGCCGCACCGAACTCCCTTACTGGCGCGAGGTGTTGGAGCAGCCTGACCCGCCGATCGGGGTACGCGCACTCGATCCGGCACGCGACCGGCCGGAGACCGTACGACGGTTGGCCACGACCGTGCCGGCCGAACTCGCCGAACCGCTGTTGAGTGAGGTGCCGGCCGCCTTCCACTGCGGCGAGCAGGAGGTGCTGCTGACCGCGCTGGCCATGGCGGTCCGCAGTTGGCGCCCCGGCCGGGAATCGGTCCTGGTGCTGATGGAGGGGCACGGTCGCAGCGCCGCCGTACTGCCCGGTGGCCGGGAGCCGGCGCGGGCCGTGGGCTGGTTCACCAGCCTGTACCCGGTACGGCTGACCGGTGACGGCGACGCCGCCCGGGCCGCCCACGAGGACCCGGCGGCGGCCGGGAGGCTGCTCAAGCACGTCAAGGAACGGCTGCGCGCGGTGCCCTCCGACGGCCTGGGCTTCGGCCAACTGCGCTACCTGGACCCGCAGTCGGGAGCCGAACTGGCCAAGGGGCCGCGCCCCCAGATCAGCTTCAACTACCTCGGCAGGTTCGACGTCGACCAGCCGGCGGAACCCACCCCGGAGGGACCTGCGGAAGCCGCACCCACCCAGACGGGTGCCGCGCTAGGCGCACCCGCGCAGACGGGACCCGCGCAGACGGGACCCACCCAGGAAGGCCCCGACCAGGTCGGGCGTACCCCGGGCGCTCCCCCGGGCGCTCCCGGCGGAGCCCGCCCGGGCGGCGCCGGAGGGGACCACGTACCGCCGTGGACCCCGGCCGCCGAATCGAAGGACCTGTGGCGGGCGGAGGCGGACATCGGCGTGGACACCACGCTCGACCTGACCCTCACCGCACTGCGCCGCCCCACGGGCACCGAGCTCTCGGTGACCTGGCACCACGCGGGCCTGCTGCTCGACACGGCGCAGGTCGCGGAGCTCGACCACCGGTGGCGGGCCGCCCTCAAGACGCTGCTGGACAGCGCACGGGGCGGCACCGCCGCCGGACACACCCCGTCCGACCTGGGGCTCTTGACCCTGAGTCAGGACGAGATCGATGAGTTCGAAGACGAGTGGAGGAATCTGTGAGCGGGGCGCGTTCGGGACTTCAGGACATCTTGCCGCTGTCCCCCCTGCAAAAGGGCCTGTTCTTCCTCTCGTCGTACGACGAGAGTGCGTTGGACGTCTACACCGTCCAACTCGGCTTCGACCTGGAAGGCGAGCTCGACGCCGACCGGTTGTGTGCCGCCGCCGGCGCCCTGCTGGAGCGGCACCCCAACCTCAAGGCGGCCTTCCGACAGCGCAAGAACGGCGAGCCCGTCACACTGATCCCGGCCCGGGTCGAGGTGGGCTGGCAGGAGCACGACCTGTCGGGGCTGGCAGGGCCGACCGAGCCGGCAGACCGGTCGGAGCCGGCAGCCCCGGCACCCCCAGCGGACGCGGCAACCCCAACGGACACAGCACCCCCCGTCGGCGAAGCCCAGCGCCGCCGGCTCGCAGAGATCGTCGAAGCCGACCGGCGGGGGCCGGTGGCCCAGGCCCCCCCCCCGCCGCTCCCGGTGCACCCCCGCCCCCACCGCCCCCCCCCCGCCCCCCCGCCCGGCCCGGCCGCCTGTCGCGCCCGCGCCCCGGCGCGGGGGCGCGCCCCCCCCCCCCCCCCCCCCCCGCCGCTGATCCGGTTCACCGCCATCCGCCTCGGCCCGGGCCGGCACCACCTGCTGCTCACCCACCACCACCTGCTGCTCGACGGCTGGTCGACGGCGAAGGTGATCCAGGAACTCTTCGCCCTCTACGCCGCCGCTGGCGACCCGTCGGGACTGCCGCCCGTCCGCCCCTACCGTGACTACCTGGCCTGGGCCGCGGCCCGCGACGCCGCGGCCGACGAGGACGCCTGGCGCACCCACCTGGCCGGACTCGAAGGGCCCACGCTCATCGCCCCCGGCGCGGCCGACACGCCCCCGGCGGTGCCGGGTTCCGTCGCCGTCGACCTGGACCCGGCGCTGTCGGCCGCGCTCACCGACGCCGCGCGCCGGCTGGACACCACCGTGCCGACCGTGGTGCAGACCCTGTGGGCGCTGGTGCTCGCCGACCTCACCGGCCGGCGCGACGTGGTCTTCGGCTCCACCGTCTCCGGCCGCCCGGCCGAACTGCCGGGCGTGGAGTCCATGGTCGGCCTGTTCATCAACACCGTCCCGGTCCGCATCCGGCTGCGGTACGAAGAGACGCTGGCCGCCCTGCTGACCCGGGTGCAGGCCGAACAGGCCGCGCTGCTGGCCCACCACCACACCGGCCTCGGCGACATCCAGCGCACCGCCGGGCTCGGCCCGCTCTTCGACACCCTCGCGGTCTTCGAGAACTACCTCGTGGACACCCCGGGCGACGGCTCGGCCGCCGACGGCCAGGCCGGTGCCGACACCGTCTTCGGCGACCTGCGGGTGCGCGCCATCACCGGCGCCGACGCCACCCACTACCCGCTCACCCTGGTCGCCGCGCCCACCGCGGACGGCGGCCTCGGCCTCACCCTGCGCCACCGCACCGACGTCCTCACCGCCGACCGGGTGCGCGAGGTCGCCGACCGGCTGCACCGGGCCGTCGCCGCCTTCACCGCCGACCCCGAACGCCGGCTCGCCGGGCTCGACCTGCTCGCCCCCGCCGACCGCGAACAGGTCACCACCGGCTGGAACGGCCACCACGTCCAGGTCGAGCCCCGCACACTGCCCGAGCTCTTCCAGCACTGGGCCCACCGGGTGCCGCAGCGGCCCGCCGTCGTGGCCGGCGCCACGGAGCTGACCTACGCCGAACTCAACGAGCGCGCCAACCGGCTGGCCCACCAGCTCATCCGGCTCGGCGTCGGCCCCGAACGGCCGGTCGGCGTGGCCCTGCCGCGCGGCGCCGACGTGTACGTGGCACAACTGGCCATCGGCAAGGCGGGCGGCGTGTTCCTGCCGCTCAACCCCGACTACCCGGCCGACCGGCTGCGGGCCCTGGTCCGCGACGCCGGGCCCCACCTGATCCTGGCCGCCCCCGGCGCGCCCACCGACCCCTGGGACCTGGGCACCCCCACCGCCCGCATCGCCGAACTCCCGCAGGACGGCCCGGCCCACGACCCCACCGACGCCGACCGGCTGGCCCCGCTGCGCCTGGAACACGCCGCGTACGTCATCTACACCTCGGGCTCCACCGGCACCCCCAAGGGCGTCCTGGTCGAGCACCGGCCGCTGGTCGACCTCATCGCCTGGGCCCACGACTGCTTCGCGACCGGGCCCGGTGACCGGGTCACCCAGTTCGCCTCGCCCAGCTTCGACGTCACCTTCTGCGAGCTGGCCAACTCCCTCTTCGCCGGCGCCACCCTGGTCGTGGTGCCCGAGGAGCAGCGGGCCGGCGCGCCGCTCGCCGACTTCCTCGCGGACGCCGGGATCACGCTCGCCGTCATCCCGCCCACCGTGGTCGCCTCGCTGCCCACCGACGCGCAGCTCCCGTCGGAGATGACGCTGATCGTCGGCACCGAGGCGCTGCCCGCCGAAGTGGTCCGCACCTGGGCCCGCAGGCACCGGCTCTTCAACGCGTACGGGCCCACCGAAGCCGTGGTCAACTCCGCCACCTGGCTCGTACCCACCTCCTGGGACGGCGGCCCGATCCCCATCGGCCCGCCGGACGTCAACAAGCGCGCCTACGTCCTGGACGCGGCGCTGCGCCCGGTGGCGCCCGGTGTGCTCGGCGAGCTCTACATCGCCGGCGCCGGCCTGGCCCGCGGCTACGTGGGCCGGCCCGGCACCACCGCCGAACGTTTCGTCGGCTGCCCGTTCGGGCCGGCCGGCGCCCGCATGTACCGCACCGGCGACCTGGCCCGCTGGAACGCGGCGGGGGAGTTGGAGTACGCCGGGCGCACCGACCACCAGATCAAGATCCGTGGCTTCCGCGTCGAACCCGCCGAGATCGAGGCGCTGCTCACCGACCACCCGGCCGTCGCCCGCGCCGTGGTCGTCGCCCGCGCCGACGCGGGCGGCCCGCAGCGCCTGGTGGCCTACGTCGTGCACGCCGAAGGCGCCACCGCCACCGCCGACGAACTGGCCGACTGGCTGGCCGACACGCTGCCCGAACACCTGGTGCCCGCGGCCTTCGTCGCCCTGGACACGCTGCCCGTCACCCGCGCCAACAAGATCGACCGGGCGGCACTGCCGGCCCCGGACACCACCCGCACCAGCGAGGGCACCGCCCCGCGCACCGAGCGCGAACGCCTCATCGCCGGCCTCTTCGCCGACGTGCTCGGGCTGCCCGAGGTCGGCGTGCACGACAGCTTCTTCGCCCTCGGCGGCGACAGCATCTCCTCCATCCAACTCGTCGGCGCCGCCAGCCGGCAGGGCCTGCGGCTGCGCCCCCGCGACGTCTTCGAGCGCCGCACCGTGGCCGCGCTCGCCGCCGTCGAACAGCGGCCGGCCGAGCCCGCACCGAGCGCCGTGCCCGCCACCGGCAGCGCCCCGCTCACCCCGATCCTGCGCTGGCTGGTGGAGCGCGGCGGCCCGATCGCCGACTACCACCAGTCGACCGTGCTGCGCACCCCCGCCGGCACCCGACGCGAACACCTCGTCGCCGGGCTCGGCCAGGTCATCGACCACCACGACGCACTGCGCGCCACCCTCACCCGCACCAGCCTGGAGATCCCCGCGCCCGGCAGCACCGCGCCGGACGGGCTGCTGACCCGGGTGGACGCCGCGGGCGTCGCCGATGACGCGCTCGCCGCGACGCTGCGCCGCCACGCGGCTGGGGCCGCAGCCGGGCTCGACCCGTTCGCCGGCGCCATGCTCCGCCTGGTGTGGCTGGACGCCGGAGCGCACCGGCCCGGCCTGCTGGCCGTCCTCATCCACCACGCCGTCGTCGACGGCGTCTCCTGGCGCGTGCTGACCGAAGACCTGGCCGCCGCGTTCGAGGCCGCGAGCCACGGCCGCACCGCCACCCTGCCGCCGGTCGGCACCCCGCTGCGCGCCTGGGCGCTCGGCCTGGCCGACGAGGCGAACTCCGCGCGCCGCACCGCCGAACTCGACCACTGGCGCGCCCTGACGGCCGGCGACCCGCTCCGCCCGAGCCCGCTGCCGCTCGACCCCGACCAGGACACCCTGGGCACGTTGCGCACCGTCACCGTCGAGGTCCCGCAGGCCACCACCGGCCCGCTGCTGACCGAGGTCGCGGACGCCTTCCACACCGGTCCTGACGCGCTGCTGCTGACGGCACTCGCGCTGGCGCTGGCCGCCTGGCGCGGCCGGTCCCGCCCGGTGCTGGTCGACATCGAGGGTCACGGCCGGGTCGAAGAGGCCGTGCCGGGCGCCGAACTCTCCCGTACGGTCGGCTGGTTCACCAGCGTCCACCCGGTACGCCTGGACCTGGCCGGGCTCGATCCGGCCGCCGCCGACCACCCGGCCGCCGCCCTCAAGCGGATCAAGGAACAACTGCGCGCCGCCCCGGACAGCGGCATCGGCCACGGCCTGCTGCGCCACCTGCGGCCCGACCCGGACGGGCACCTCGCCGCGCTGCCCACCGCCACCATCGGCTACAACTACCTCGGCCGGTTCGGCGCCGGCGGCGAGGCGGCCGGCCGTGACTGGGCGCCCGCCGCGCTCACCGGCTCGCTCGGCGGCGGTGCGGACGACCGGCTGCCCGCCTCGCACACCCTCCAGCTCAACGCCTCCACCGTGGACGGTCCTGATGGACCACGGCTGACCGCCGCCTTCACCTTCCCGGCCCGGCTGTTGTCCGAGCCCGAGGTGCGGGAGCTGGCCCGCTGCTGGCGCGCCGCCGTCGACGCGCTCGCCGCGGCCGGCACCCGCCCCGGCGCCGGCGGCCACAGCCCCGGGGACTTCCCGCTGGTCACCGTCGACCAGCAGGAGATCGAGACCATCGAGGCGGCGGCCGGACCGCTGACCGAACTGCTCCCGCTCTCCCCGCTCCAGGAGGGCCTGTTCTTCCTCTCCTCGTACGACCTCTCTTCGCACGACCTTCCTTCGCCCGACCTTCCTTCGCGTGACCTCTCCTCGTACGACGCCGAAGGCACCGGGCCCGACGTCTACACCACCCAGCTCACCCTGGAGATCGAGGGCGATCTCGACCAGGCCAGGCTGCGGGCCGCCGCCGATGAACTGCTGGTCCGCCATCCCAATCTGCGCGCCGCCTTCCGCGGCCGGCCGGACGCGGGCCCGCTCCAGGTCGTCCCGGAACGGGTCCGCATGCCCTGGCGCGCCGTCCGCCTGTGGGACGGAGCCCCGGGCGCCGACACCGCCTCGGCCGCCAACACCGAAGCCACCCCGGACGCCGCCCCCCGGGGCACCACCAGCCCAGGCGCCGCCACCCCGGGCACGGCCGTCCCGGACGACCTGCGCGCGGAGGCCGCCAGGCTCCTGAAGGAGGAGCGCAGCCGCCGGTTCGACCTGGAACGGCCGCCGCTGATCCGGCTGACCGTCATCCAACTCGGCCCCCGGACCCACCAGGTGTCCCTGACCTCGCACCACCTGCTGCTGGACGGCTGGTCGGGCCCGCTGCTCATCCGCGACCTGCTCGGCCTCTACCGCGGCACGCCCGAACCCGCCCCCCGCCCCTACCGCGACTACCTGCTCTGGCTCGCCGACCGGGACCGGGCCGCCACCGCCGAAGCCTGGCGCGCCACCCTCGCCGACATCGACGGTCCCACCCTCATCGCACCGGACGGCGACGCGGCGCCCGCGAGCGTGCCCAGCCGGGTGGAGGTGGACCTGCCGACCGACCTCGCGGCCCGCATCACCGCCTTCGCCCGCGCCGAGGGGCTGACCGTCAACGCCGTACTGCAAGCGGCCTGGGCGGTGCTCCTCGGCTGGCTCACCGGCCGCACCGACGTGGTCTTCGGCGTCACCGTCTCCGGCCGGCCCGCCGACCTGGACGGCGCGGACCGGATGATCGGCCTGTTCATCAACACCCTCCCCACCCGGGTGACGCTCGCCCCGGGTCAGCGCCTGGTGGACGTCGTGCACGCGGTCCGCGACCAGCAGACCCGCATGATGGACCACCAGTACGAGTCGCTGGCCGAGCTCCAGCGCGCCAGCGGCCACCGCACGCTCTTCGACACGCTGCTGCTGTTCGAGAACTACCCGGTCGACTCGGCCGAACTGCGCCGCACCGAGGCCAGCGCCGGCCTCGCGGTCACCGGCGCCCAGGGCCACGACGCCACCCACTACCCGCTGGTGCTCGTCGCGCTGCCGGGCACCGACCGGCTCGGCCTCGCCATCGACCACCGCCCCGAACTCCTGCCCCGCGAGCGGGCCAGCGAGATCGGCGGCCAACTCGTCGACGTCCTCACCCGGCTCGTCGACCAGCCGGCCACCCAGGTCACCGCGGTACGCCCAGGGCCCGAACACGCCCGGGCCCTGCACGGCCCGCGGCAGCCGCAGGCGCCGCTGGGCCTGGCCGAGCGGTTCGCCCGGCAGGCCGCGGTGACCCCGCACGCCCCGGCGCTGATCGTCGGCGACACCGAGCTCAGCTACCGGGAGCTCGACCGGCGCGCCCGGCTCATCGCAGGCCGGCTGCTCCGGCACGGCGCAGGGCCCGAGCAGTTGGTGGCCGTCTCGCTGCCCCGCTCGGCCGACCTGGTCGCCACCCTGCTCGCGGTCGCCCGTACCGGCGCCGGCTATCTGCCGATCGACCCGGACTTCCCGGCCGAGCGGATCACCTACCTGCTGGCCGACGCCCGCCCGCTGTTGGTGGTCGACGCCGCTTCGCCGCTGCTCGCCCCGCCGGACCAGGACCCGGCCGCCGGCGCGCAGCCCTGCGCCGCCGACACCCCGCCGGCGCCGGTACGCCCCGAAGGCGCCGCGTACGTCATCCACACCTCGGGCTCCACCGGCCGGCCCAAGGGCGTCGTCGTCACCCACCGCGGCCTGGACAACCTGCTGGTGGCGGCGGCCGACCTGCTGGACGCCGGGCCGGGACAGCGGCTGCTGGCCGTGACCACCGTCGGCTTCGACATCGCCGCCCTGGAACTGTTCGTACCGCTGTGCACCGGCGGCACCGTCGTTCTGGCCGGCCGCAGCGAGGTCACCGACCCGCGGCTGCTGGCCCGCCTGGCCGAGCGCACCGCTGCCACCCATCTGCAAGCCACCCCCTCGCTGTGGCGGGGCCTGGCCGAGGCGGTCCCCGGCGCGCTGGCCGGGCTGCACCTGCTCTCCGGCGGCGAACCGCTCGCCCCCGACCTGGCGGCCACCCTCGCCGCGCACGGCGAGCGGCTGCTCAACCTGTACGGGCCGACCGAGACCACCGTCTGGTCCACGGCCGGCGACCTGACCGGCGACCAGGCGCCGCACATCGGCCGGGCGCTGCGCAACACCGACCTGTACGTGCTCGACCCCTGGCTGCGCGAGGTGCCGACCGGCGCACTCGGCGAGCTCTACATCGGCGGCGCCGGCCTCGCCCGCGGCTACCTGGGCCGGCCGGGGCTGACCGCCGAACGCTTCGTGGCGGCCCCGTTCGGGCCGGCGGGCGCCCGGCTCTACCGCACCGGCGACCTCGCCGCGCGGCGCGCCGACGGCACCCTGCGGATCGCCGGGCGCGTCGACCACCAGGTGAAGATCCGCGGCCACCGGGTGGAACCCGGCGAGATCGAGGCCGTGCTGCGCCAACACCCGGGGGTCGAGGACGCGGTGGTGGTGGCCGCCCCGGACGCCTCCGGCGGCCAGCGGCTGATCGCCTACGTCACCGGGGCGGCCGGCGGGCTCGCCGACTTCCTCGCCGGGAAGCTGCCGGCGCACCTGATGCCCTCGCTGACCGTGCCGCTGGAGCGGCTGCCGCTGACGCCCAACGGGAAGGTGGACCGCGCCGCGCTGCCCGCGCCCGAACGCGCCGTCAGCGAGGTGGCCAGGGCGCCCCGCGACCCGCGCGAGGCCGTCCTCGTCGGCCTCTTCGCCGACCTGCTCGACCAGCCGGACGCCGGGCCCGACGACGACTTCTTCGCGCTGGGCGGCCACTCGCTGCTGGCGATGCGGCTCGCCAACCGCATCCGCGCCACGCTCGGTGCCGACGTCGCCATTCGGGACGTCTTCGACCACCCGACGCCGGCCGCACTGGCCGATGTGGTGCTGCCGCGCGGCGGCCACCGCGCCCCGCTGACGGCGGGCGAGCGCAGCGCACGGGAACCGCTGTCCTTCGCCCAACAGCGGCTGTGGTTCCTGCACCGCCTTGACGGCCCGAGCGCCACCTACAACCTGTACTTCGCCCTCCGGCTGACCGGCGAACTCGACGCGCCCGCACTGCGCGCCGCCCTCGTCGACCTGATCGCCCGCCACGAACCGCTGCGCACGGTCTTCCCGGAGGCGGAGCCGGAATTCCCGGAGCCGGAATTCCCGAAGACGCACCTTCCGGAGGCGGGGCCGGCGCCAGCCGCCCAGGCGGGCGCGGGGGCCGCCGGCACCGGAGCCGGCACCGGAGCCGAGGCTGCGACCGGCGCCGGGCAGCCCCCGGCCGGCCCCACCGGAACATCGCCCGCACCGACCACCGACCCGACCACCACGCCGGGCCCGACCGACCCGACAAGCCCTGTCCCCGCCCCCGCCCGGCCGTCCGCCGCGGACGGCATCGTCCACCAGCACGTACGCGACGTGGCCGCCGGCGCAGCGGCCCTCGGCGACCTCACCCCGGTGCCCGTCACCGAGGCCGACCTGGACGCGGCGCTGCGCGCGGACGCCACCGCCGCCATCGACATAACCCGGGACATCCCGCTCCGGGCCCGGCTGCTGCGCGTCGGCGCCGACCACGTGCTGTCGGTGACGCTGCACCACATCGCGGGCGACGAGTGGTCCATGCGCCCCCTCATCGGCGACCTGCGCGCCGCGTACGCCGCCCGCCGCGCCGGCACCGCCCCGAACTGGCAGCCGCTGCCCGTCGCGTACGCCGACTACGCCCGCTGGCAGCGCGAGGTGCTCGGCGCCGAGAGCGACCCGGAGAGCCTGCTGGCCCGGCAGGCCGGCTACTGGCGCACCGCGCTGGCCGGCGCGCCCGAGGAACTGGCCCTGCCCTACGACCGGCCCCGGCCGCCGGTGGCCGACCACCGCGGCTCGGCCGTCACCTTCGACCTGTCCCCGGCCACCCACCGGGCGCTGCGCGCGCTCACCGCCGACACCGGCACCAGCGTCTTCATGGCCGCACAGGCCGCTCTCGCGGCGCTGCTCACCGCGCACGGCGCCGGTACCGACATCCCCATCGGCACCCCCGTCGCCGGGCGCGGCGACGCGGCCCTGGACGACCTGGTGGGCTTCTTCGTCAACACGCTGGTGCTGCGCACCGACACCTCCGGCCGGCCCACCTTCCGCACCCTCATCGGCCGGGTGCGCGACACCGACCTGGCCGCCTTCGAACACGCCGACCTGCCCTTCGAGCGACTGGTCGACCTGCTGGCGCCGGAGCGCTCGCTCGCCCGGCACCCGCTGTTCCAGGTGATGTTGGTGTTCCAGAACCTGTCGGACGAGACGGTCACGCTGCCGGGTCTCGACGTCACCCCGCTCGGTGCCGACCCCGGCATCTCCCGGTTCGACCTCGGCTTCACGCTGGCCGAGCGGCCCGGCGGGCAGGGCATCGCCGGTCTGCTGCACTTCCAGAGCGCCCTGTTCGACGAGGCCACCGCCCGCGCGCTCGCCGACCGCTTCGTCGCCCTCGTCGACCGTCTCGCCGCGGCGCCCGACGCCCCGCTCGACCGCGTCCCGCACCTGACCGCGGACGCCCACGCCGCCGCGCTGGCCAGCGCCGCAGGGCCGGTGCGCGAGGTGCCGGCGCAGACCCTGCCGGCGCTGGTGGCCGCCGGCTGCGCGGCCACCCCGCAGGCCCCCGCCCTCATCGACGGCGGCCCGGGCGGCGAAACCCTCAGCCACGCCGAGTTCGACGCCCGCGTCGGCCGGCTCGCCAGCGTCCTGCGCGGGCGCGGCGTCGGCCCGGCGGAGCGGGTCGCCGTCGCGCTGCCCCGCTCCGTCGACCTGGTCGTCGCGGTGCACGCGGTGCAGCGCGCCGGCGGCGCCTACGTACCCGTGGACCCCGGCTACCCGGCCGACCGCATCGCCCACATGCTCACCGACAGCGCCCCCCGCCTGACCCTCACCGACACCGCACACGCCAACCAACTCCCCGTATCCCAGGGCCTGTTGGTGCTTGACGAGCCGGAGACCGCGGCCGAGATGGCCGCCGCCGACATCGCCGCCCCGCCGGCCGGTCTGACCGGCGCCCACCCGGCCTATGTCATCTACACCTCAGGGTCGACGGGCCGCCCCAAGGGCGTCGTCGTCGACCACGCGGCGGCCGTCAACCGACTGCTGTGGATGCGCGAGGAGTACGCGATCGGCGCCGCCGACCGGGTGCTGCACAAGACGCCCGCCAGCTTCGACGTCTCGGTGTGGGAACTGTTCCTGCCGCTGCTGGCCGGCGCCGCCCTGGTGGTGCTCCCCGACGGCGAGCACCGCGACCCGGCGCTGGTTGCCGCGGCCATCGGCCGCCACCGGGTCACCGTCGTGCACTTCGTGCCGGCCATGCTCGCCGCCTTCACCGCCCACCTCACGGACGCCGGCACCGCCCCCGACACCCTGCGGCTGGTGTTCGCCAGCGGCGAGGCGCTGCCCGCGGCCGTCGCCGAGACCACCCGCCGCGCCCTGCCCGGCGCCCGCCTGCACAACCTGTACGGGCCCACCGAAGCGGCCGTCGACGTGACGGCCTGGCCCACCGGCCCCACCGACGGCGCCGCCGTACCCATCGGGCGCCCGGTGTGGAACACCCGCGCCCTGGTGCTCGACGCCTGGCTGCGCCCCACCCCGCCCGGCGTGGTCGGCGAGCTCTACCTCGGCGGCGTCCAACTCGCCCACGGCTATCTGAACCGGGCCGCCCTCACCGCCGAACGCTTCGTCGCCGACCCGTACGGCCCACCGGGCACCCGGCTCTACCGCACCGGCGACCTGGTACGGCGCCGCGCCGACGGGGCGCTGGTGTTCGTCGGGCGCGCCGACGGCCAGGTCAAGCTGCGCGGGCTGCGCGTCGAACTCGGCGAGATCGAGGCCGTCCTCAACCGCCACCCCGCCGTCGCCGGCTGCGCGGTGCTGGTGCGCGCGGGCCCGCCCGTCGCGGCCGGCCCGCGCGACCCGGCCGGCGACGGGGTGGCCGC
>NZ_JBEHZD010001050.1:0-1051 GCF_040240285.1 Streptomyces sp. HSW2009
GGGCCTACGCGCCCGACGCCGAAGTCACGGGCCACGCCGGCCAACCCCTCCGCGTACCCCTGGCCCAACGCGCGGACCTTCCACTGCGCGCCCCGCCGATAGACCTCGGCCAACAGCAGGACCGTCTCCCGGTCCGGGCGCGGTGGGGTGAAGCGCACCAGGGTCGGGCCCGCGGCCAGCGCCACCTCCAGAGTGGCGGCGGGCAGCGTGCCGCGCCTGGTGCCGGGCTCGGCGGGGCTGAGCACGACCGTGACCCGGCTGGCCCCGGGGCGCAGTTGCTGGGGTTGGAGCGTGAGCATGGCGCCGGTGAGCCGGGCGCCCGGTGCCGACGGCTGGTTGAAGAAGACGAAGTCGGCGTCGCCGGCGACCTTCCCATCCTCGTCGGTGATCAGCGCCGATACGTCGAACGGGCCGGCCACCCGGATGACCAGCGCCCCCGCAGGCAGCGCCTGGTTGGCGCCCGGAACCAACTCGTGCATGGCATCCCTGCTTCCGTCGACTCCCGCGCCGGCCCCGCCCGGCCCCTGCCCGCACCCCACACCGCCGCTGCCCCGCGATGCTCCTGCCCCGCGATGCATCCGCCCCGCCCCGTGCTCCCGCTGTCCCGTGCCGCCGCTGCCGCACATCGCCGTACCCCGAGCCGGACCGCGGCCCGCCGCGCCCGGTCGTTCCGCGCGCCCTGTGGGCAACGCACGGGCCGGGCCGGGTGTTCCAACCGCCCACCGCACCCGCCCACCGCGCCCGCCCGACCTCGTGAGTCCGCCGTCCCGCAGTGCCGCGCGCCGTCGCGCCCGGTCTCGTGTGCCCTGCGAACGGGTGGTCCTCGGCCCCGTAGCGCAGCCGGGCGCGTGCCGTCCTCGCCCGGCCGCACCCGTACCCGGTTGGCTGCGGGAGCGACCGGCGGCGTACCGGGGCGCGGACGACGTACGGGCCGGGGGGGGGGGGGGGGGGGGGGGGGGGGCGGCGCCGCCCCGCCCCCCCCCCCCCGCGCCGCCCCGCGGCGGCCGGGGCGGGCCGCCGGCCCCCGCGCCGCCGGCCCGCCGCGCAGCGC
>NZ_JBEHZD010001051.1:0-1041 GCF_040240285.1 Streptomyces sp. HSW2009
GGCATCGGGGTGCGGGGGCTGGACTTCGGGGTGGAGTTCACCGGCGGCCGGTTGGTGGAGTACTCGACCGCGGCCCCGGTCGACGTCGACCGGGCCCGGGAGGCGGTGGCCGACGTCGGCTTCCCGCGCGCCGTCGTGCAGTCATCGGGCGAGCGCGAACTGACGGTACGGACCGGCGAGATGACCAACGAGGAGGAGGCCCAGATCGGCCGGGCCATCGGCGACCTGTCGGGGAAGCCGGTGGAGAAGGTCAGGGACGAGTCGATCGGCCCCAGCATGGGTGAGGAACTACGGCGCGGGGCGCTGATCGCGCTGGCCGTCGCGGTCGGGGCGCAACTCCTCTACCTCGCCGTCCGGTTCCGCTTCGCCCTCGGCCTCGCCACCGTGGTGGCCATGGTGCACGACGTGGTGATCCTGGTGGGGGCGTTCGCCTGGCTCGGCAAACCCATCGACGGGATCTTCCTGGCCGCCCTGCTCACCGTCATCGGCTACTCGGTCAACGACTCCGTCGTCATCTTCGACCGGGTCAGGCAGTTGCAGCAGGACGGGCCCGGGACCTCGTACGCGCGCCTCACCAACACCGCCGTGCTGCAAACGGTGCCGCGCACCATCAACACCGGCATGGGGGCCGTCTTCATCCTGGCGACCCTGACCGTGGTGGGTGGCGACTCGCTGACCGACTTCGCCCTCGCGCTGCTGATCGGCGTGCTGGTCGGCACGTACTCCTCGATGTTCACCGCGGCCCCGCTCGCGGTGGAGTTGCAGTCCCGCGGCCGGTCGCGGCCCGCTGCGGGCGACGGGCCGGCCTCCGGTACGGGGGAGAAGTCGGGGCCGGCACGGGCGGACGCCCGCGCGCCGCGCCCGGGTGACCGCCGGGTGTCCGCGGGTACGGCCCGTCCGGCGAGCGGTCGGCGCTGAGCCGGCCGGCCCTAGGGTGAACGCACCGGCGCCCACGTACCCCGCCGGGGTCGCGGTGGCGTATACACCACGACGCGCCCCCCCGCCCGCCGCCTAGCGGGGGGGGCGGGGGCGGGGGGGAAA
>NZ_JBEHZD010001052.1:0-1033 GCF_040240285.1 Streptomyces sp. HSW2009
CCGGATCGCCGGCCGCCCGCGGCCGGGCCGCACGCCGGCCCTGCCAGCGGCCACGCCGGGTCGCGGCCTGGCGTGGCACGGCACCGGAGGGAGCCGAACGGCCAGGTCAGCCCTCGCGTCCGGTCGGGTCCTCGCCCCGGTCGAGCGCCTTCCACAGTTCCTCGGGCCGGTCCGGGTCGGGAGCGGGGCGGGAGCGGCGCGGGCGGGGCCGGTCGGCGCCGCCGGTGTTCCGCTCGTACCGGCCGGACATCGCGGGCCACGCCCTGCCGTAGCACAGGGCCAGCAGCCCGGCCAGGAAGATCAGCACGCCGCCGGCGAACGCCGCCCACGGCCAGGGGGTGTGGCTGACGCCGTGGATGGCGGTGTCGGCGATGCCGGTGGTCTCGGCCGCCTTCGTCTCCAGGGCGCTGGTGTCGTCGAGCGCGAGGAGCGAGCCGACGGCGGTGCCGATGCCGCACAGGGCGAGCACGCCGGCGACCGCGTACCTGCCGATGCCGCGTACGGCGAACACCGCGACCAGCGCGGCGAGGCCGACGATGGCCAGCGCGCCGGGCAGCCCGGTGATGTCCTGACCGTCGACGGTGCGGCGCAGGTCGCCCTGGGCGAAGGCGGCGTCGCCCGCGGCCCAGGTGCGGCCGGACGCGAGCAGGACGAGGGCGGCGCCGATGGCGGCGAACAACAGCCCGGCGGCGAGGGTGAGCGCGGTGCGCTTGCCCGTCGCCGGGCCGCTTCCGGCCCGGTTCGCGGCCTCGGCCTGGCTACGGGGTTGGGGTACGGCGGCTGTACTCACGCCCACCACTATCCCTCACCCGGTGGTGCGGCAGGTTGCGCGGGGGTCGGCTGGGGCGGGCCGCGCCGCCCGGCCGGCCCCCGTCCCCGGGGGGGGGGCCCCCGGGGCCCGGCCCCCCCCCCCCGCCCCCCCCCACCCCGGGGGGGGGGGGGGGCCGGCCGCGCGCCCCCGGGGGTGGGTCAGGCTGGTGCTGATGTCGGGTCAGGACGGGGTGTCGGTCGGTGGGGTGGTGCTGGTCGTGGG
>NZ_JBEHZD010001053.1:0-1030 GCF_040240285.1 Streptomyces sp. HSW2009
GCCGGTGCCCCGATCGGACCGGGTGGCAGCGCCGGCCCGGCGCATGGGGGCGGCCCGGCGCGTGGGAGGCGGGGCGCGGGGGAGGCGGGGCGCTGCGGGCGGGCCGCGGGCCGCCCGGTCACCGGACCCGACCTACTGGCCGTTAACCTCGGCTCCGTGGCGGACACGACTCCTGACAAGACACCCCAGCAATTCGAACGCGGAACGGACGGCCCCAAGGTCATCGTCGCCGGTCTGGACGGTTCCCAGTCCTCGTGGCGGGCGGTGGCCTACGCGGCCGGGCTCGCCAGGCGGCAGAACGCGCTGCTGGCCGTGGTGTATGTGCAGCCGGTGCTGCCGGCGAGTGCGGCCTTCGGCGCGCCGGTGGCCGCCACCACCGGCGAGGTCGCCGAGGAGCTCCTCGGGCAGATGCGGGAGGCCCCCGAGCGGCTGCGCGGCGTCTTCGAGGTGCGTTGGGAGTTCCACACCCACGTCGGCGACCCGTACAGCGGGTTGGTCGCGGTGGCCGACCGGCTCAAGGCCGACGCGGTGGTGGTGGGCGTCTCCGAGCAGGCCGGCCACCGGATCGTCGGGTCGGTGGCGATCCGCCTGGTCAAGGCGGGGCGCTGGCCGGTCACCGTGGGCCCCTGACCGCCGGGCCGCGCGCACCCGGCCCCGCGCGCCGGCGCCCCGGCCGCCGTGGTGGGTGCTCGGCTCGCGCCGGGCGGCCGGGTGGGGCACGGTGGTGTGGACCGAGCAGCACCCCAGTGACCGGGGAGTTTCCGACATGTCCAACCACACGTACCGGGTGACCGAAATCGTCGGCACGTCGCACGAGGGGGTGGACGCCGCGATCCGCAACGGCATCAGCCGCGCCGCGCAGACCATTCGCCACCTGGACTGGTTCGAGGTCCGGGAGGTGCGCGGCCAGATCGAGGACGGCGCGGTGAAGCACTACCAGGTGGGGCTCAGGGTCGGCTTCCGGCTTGAGGAGTCGACCGACTGAGCGGCCCGCCGCGCCGGCCCCGGCCCGCCACGGGGCCGACGCCGC
>NZ_JBEHZD010001054.1:0-1020 GCF_040240285.1 Streptomyces sp. HSW2009
GGGCGGGGGGGTCGGGGGGGGGGGGTGTCTGGTCGGGGGGGCGACCCCCCGGGGGGGGGGGGGGGGCTGGGGGGGGGGGGGGGGGGGGGTCTGGGCGGCCCGGGCCACGGCCCTGACGGGCGGGGCCGCGGGGCCGGGGCCCCGGGGCGCCGGATCTGCGTCGCCCCGGTGCTTTGCGGGTTTTCCGTACCGGGCTGGGTCCGCTTTTCCGCACGGGGCTGGGCCCCGGCGCGTACGCCTTCCGTACCGGCCGGGTGTCCGTACTGCCCATACCGCTCGTGTACCGCTCGTATACCGCTCGTACGAAGGGGCGGGGCGATGCCACACGGCCGGGGCGCGTAGGCGGCGGCCCGCGGCGCTGATGTGGGGGAGCCGCGTCCGCGGGCGGTGGGTGCGGGCGTCGTAGGGTGGGCGGTCATCCGTCGGGGGGCGGGGGGGGGGAATTGCCGGGCGTGCGACGGGGGCGCGGTGCGGGGACGGGGCGCTGGCCTGCGAGGTCGGCGAGCCGCGGTCGATTTGACGGGTCTCGGACAGTTTCGAGGCGGTCAAGGCAGTGTCTTAACCGGGGGTCACTCGGTTAGATGAGCGTGGACACCAGAACACCCCGCACACCTCCGGGGGGAAGCTCACCGGGTTTTGACGATGAGCCGCACCTGAACATGGCGAAGGTGCCGAGCGACCCCGCACAGGTGATCGTCTCGCACGCGAGCTTCCGCGTGCAGCTCGCCACCCCGGTCCGGAGCAGCGCGCTCGCGGAGACGGCGCGCATCGCCGCGCTCGCCGGGGCTGGTGCCGGCCTAGGGGCGCGCCCGGCCAGGCGCCGCGCTCCGGTCGTGTGGAGCGGTCGCACCAGCCCGGGCGACGGCGCCGCGACCCATCTGCTCCAGGCCGTACGGCAGTCCGAGGTCAGCCTGGCCGCCGCCGCGGCGGCCGGCGCCGCGCGCGGCGCGCCCGCCCGGCGCACCTTCCCGGTGCGGCTGCTGCCGGCGGACCAGGTGGCCGCCGGCCTCGCACTTGCCA
>NZ_JBEHZD010001055.1:0-1015 GCF_040240285.1 Streptomyces sp. HSW2009
TTCACTTCAGAGAGGAAGGCCTTCTCCGCTCATGCCTGCACCCACCACCTGCGCCTGCCTGGACGTGCTCGCCTACCCTCACCCTGCTGCTCGTCTGCTCGGTGCCGCTGGCCGGCGTCGCCGCCTACTTCGCCTCCCGGCCGCTGATCGGCTCCCGCCTGCTGCGCGCCTGGGCGAGCGTCGCGTACGCGTTCCTGCCCGCCACCACCGGGGCGTTGGCCAGCGGCCGGGTCGGCACCGCGGTGCTCGCCGTGCTGCTGCCGCTGATGGCGCGCGCCGCCGTCGCCGCCTCCGGTGTGACCATCGGCCGCGGCGCCGCCCGCCAGGTCCCGGGGTGGCGCGCGGTGTGGGCGTACGCGCTGCTGCTCACCTTCACCACGGCCTTCACACCGGTGGTCTGGCCGCTGGCGGCCGTGCTCGGCGCCGCGGTGCTCGTGGTGCGGGTGCTGCGCGGCGGGGGCGGCCGGCTGGTCGCGTACGGGCTGCGCTTCCTGGCCACCGTGCTCACCCCGCTGGTGGTGCTCGCGCCCTGGTCGCTGTCGCTGCTCGCGCACCCGGGCCGGCTGTTCGACGAGGCCGGGCTCGACCACCGCGCCGGCGCGGCCTCCGCCCTGGAACTCCTCACCCTGACCCCCGGCGGCCCGGGCGCCCCCGGCGCGCTGCTCATGGTCGGCCTGCTGCTGGCCGCGCTCGCCGCGCTGCTCCGCTCCGAGCGGCAGTTCGCGGTGCGCGCGGCCTGGGCGGTGGCGCTGGTCGGCTTCCTGTTCGCGGCGCTGGCCGGCGGCGACCACTGGGCGGGCCCGGCGACGCTGGTGTACGGCATCGCGCTGCTCTGCGCCGGCCTGGTGGGCGCCGAGGGCGCCAGGGCCAGGGTCGCCGAGCAGAGCTTCGGCTGGCGGCAGCCGGTCGCCGCCCGGGTCGCGGCTGTGTGGTATACACAACTCCGCCGCCCCCACACCGCCGCCGAGCCCCGGTTGCCGCGTGGGGGGGAAAAAAAAAAGGGGGGGGGGGGGGG
>NZ_JBEHZD010001056.1:0-1007 GCF_040240285.1 Streptomyces sp. HSW2009
CCCCCCCCCCCCCTTTTTTTTTCCCCCCCCCCCCCGGCACCCCGCGCTCGGAGGCCGTCGGGGGGGCGGGGAGATGTGTAAAAGACACCGCCCACGGGCCGATGACGGACAGCGCGAGGAAGACGACGGCGACCAGGTAGACGATGCTGTCGATGCTCGTGCCCGCGTCCTTGGTGAGCTGCCAGTAGCCGACCAGCGCACCGCCGAAGAACACCGCCCGCACCGCACGCAGCCGCGGCGCCCTGGCGCGCCTGGCCACGCCGAGCGGACCGATCACGACCTGCCGCAGCCCGGCCAGCGCACTGCCCACCACCATCGCCACCACGCCGGCCAGCACGCCGAGCACGACGGGCGCACCGAGCCACAGGTCGGCCGGGTACCAGTGGCCTCCGGCGGCCGGCGCCCGGGCGGCCAGCGGGAGCAGCGCGGCATAGCCGAGGGCACCGAGCAGCGCGCCTGCGCTGCCGGTGAGCGCGGCCTCGGCGGCGGTCAGGCCCGCGATCCTGGCCGGGGTGGCGCCGACCAGCCGCAGCGCGGCCAGCCGCGCGTCGCGGCGGGCCAGGGTGAGCCGGGCCGATGAGGCGCCGAGGACCAGCAGCGGTACGAGGACGAGGACGGTGGCGACCTTGGCGAGCGCCGTGTACAGGCCGCCGGTGCCCCAGGTCGCGGCGCGGCCGGTGAAGTCGGCCACCGGTGTGGGCGGCGCGATCTCGCCCGGCCGGCGCGGGTCGGCGTACCTGGGTGCGGTCACCGCGGGCGCGCCGGCCCGGTGTCCGACGACCGCGACCAACTCCCCCGGCCTGGTCAGCGCCGCCCGGCCGATGGTGCCGGCGCGCCGGGGGGGGGGGGGGGGGGGCGCCCCCGGGGGCGGGGGGGGGGGCGGGGGGCGCCGGGAGGAGCCCCCCCCCGCGGGGGGGGGCGGGCCCCCCCGGGGCCCCCCCCCCGGGCCCGGTACCGCGGGCGCCGATCATGGACTGCGGTGCGGCCAGCGGCCGTTGGACCGGTGC
>NZ_JBEHZD010001057.1:0-1006 GCF_040240285.1 Streptomyces sp. HSW2009
CGGGGCGGCGGGGCGGGGCGGGCGCGCGGGGGGGGGGGGCGGGGGGGGGGGCGCCGCGGGGGGGGGGGCGCCGGGGCCGCGCGCCGCCCGGGTCAGCAGTGCGCCGACGAGTGCGGCACCGCCCGCACACACGGCGGTGTGCAGGGCGCCGTGCCCGCGGTGGGCGCGCCACAGCCGCCGCTCCACGGCGCCGGCGGCACGTCCGAAGGCGGCCACCGGGTGGCCCCGCCTGGGGTCGCCCAGGGCGCGGTCGCCCAGGAAACCGATGACGGCGCCGTACGCGTACGCAAGGGGGTCGGTACGCATCGGTCAGTCCGCCGTCGTGCCTCGGGGGGGGAGCGGTGCGGGCCGGCGCGCCGGCCGGTGCGGGCGGCGGCGGGCCGCACGGGCGGCAGGGGGCGCTGGACGGCGGCAGGCCATGGTGGTGTGTCCTCACTCAGGGTCCGCGCCCTGGTTCGACGTGATCGGCGGCGAGAGTCTCCTGGCTCCCGGATCGACGCCGCACCCCGGCCTTCCAGCCCGCGGTGTACGAGCCGTGGCCATGCGCTGGGGGAGCGCTCCCCGGTGACAGTGGCGGGACCGCGCCGGACTCGCACCGGCTTCCTCTCCTGTCGCCGTTTGGCCCCGGAAGTCCACCACGCCCCGGGAAGGGCCGTCAACTCGCGGTTGACCTGCACAGAGGCCCGCCGGGCGGGGTACGACACGGTTCGGTCGCACCCCGCCCGGCGGGATGGGTCGGGATAGGTGTGGCACGGCGCGGCCCGACGGGGGCCGCCGCGGCACCCTGCGGATGCGGGTGCGGAGCGACGGTCGGGCGGCTGGGCGATCAGCCGGGTGGTCGGGCCGGATGGCCGGTCAGATGGTGCAGATGGTGTGGGTGGTGCGGCCGTGGGGGGGGGGCCGGGGGGGGGGGGGGGGGGGGGGGGGCGCGGGCCGCCCCGCCCCCCCCCCCCCCCCGCCGGGGGGGGGGGCGCCCCCCCCCCCCCCCCCCCCCCCCCCCCCCCCC
>NZ_JBEHZD010001058.1:0-998 GCF_040240285.1 Streptomyces sp. HSW2009
GGGGGGGGGGGGGGGGGGGGGGGGGGGGGGGGGGGGGGGGGGGGGGGGGGGGGGGCCGGGGGGGGGCCCGCGGGGGGGGGGGGCCCCCGCCCCGCCGCCCCGCAAGCCCCCGCCCCGCTGGCTCCCGCCCTACCGACCCACAGGCTCCTCCCGCACCACCTCGCGGGCCGCCTTGTCCTCACGCAGCCCCAGGAACCGCGGATGCCGCAGCATGCCGTCCCTGGTCCACTCCGTGAAGGCGACCTGGGCCACCAGTTCCGGCCTGACCCAGTGCGCGCCGCGCTCCCGTACCGGGTCGGCGAACGGTGACCTCTCGCTGGCCAGGGCGTCCAACCGGGCACGCAGCCGACGGAGTACGGCCTCCGTGTAGCCGGTGCCGACCTTGCCCGCGTACCGCAGTCGGCCCTGCGCGTAGTGGCCGAGCAGCAGCGCACCGAAGCCGGCCCGGCTGCCCGCCGGCTCGGTGTAGCCGCCGATGACGAACTCCTGGCCGCGCGCGCACTTGAGCTTGAGCCAGTCCGGTGACCGGCGCGGCTGGTAGCGGCCCTGCGCCCGCTTGGCGATCAGCCCCTCCCAGCCGCGGGCGCACGCCTGGTCGAGCAGGTCCTGACCGCCGTGGTTGCGGTGGGTGGTCAGCCTGAGCGGCTCCCGGTACGTCAGCGCCCGCCGCAGCAGGGACTTGCGGACCCGCAGCGGCAACGCCGTGGTGCGGTACCCGTCGAGCGCCAGCAGGTCGAACAGGTAGTACGTGACGGCGATGCCGGTGGCCCGGGCGCGGCGCGGGTCGGTGAGCCCCATCCGGCGTTGGAGCCTGGCGAAGTCGGTGCGTCCGTGCGCGAGCGCGACCACCTCGCCGTCCACGGTGAAGTGCGCGCGGGCCCGGGCCGGCCGGGGCGCCCCCGCGGGGGGGGGGGGGGGGCCCCCGGGGGGGGCGCCCCGCCGCCCCCCCCCCCCCCCCCGCGCCGCGGGGGGGGGGCCCCCCGCGGGCCCCCCCCCCC
>NZ_JBEHZD010001059.1:0-996 GCF_040240285.1 Streptomyces sp. HSW2009
CCCCCCCCCCCCCCCCCCCCCCCCCCCCCCCCCCCCCCCCCCCCGCCGGGGGGGGGGGGGGGGGGGGCCCCCCGGGCGCTGTGCTGTTGCGGTGTCGCTGGGTGGGTGGTGGCCTACTCCGAGGTATGCCGGCCCCGCAATATGTGAGGGGCTGCGACAAAGTGCGTTCAGGCTGGATGGGTCAGAAGCTGCACGTCGGAATCGCCAAGCCCCCACCGTCGCCACGAGCCAGCACGTCGGCGTTGACCCCTGACAGAACAAGCTTTCGGTCAATCGTTGTAGTGGCCAGCAAGTGGACCGACGTGGGATGGCTGATGTCGCTGGCGGATAGCTGTTGCACGGTCATGCCTCAACGCTAGGGAAATAGACGGGTTTTGAAGAGCTTCCAGGAGAGCGCAACGCCTTGCGTATGTGGGGCCACGGGCTCCCGTGGCAAGGTGCGCTACGGGTCGGCCTGTCTGGATTTCGAACAGGGGCCTTGGGTGAAGACCCCCGGGTCGGTACGTTCCGTTACTGCGCTGTCGCCCGCCGCGACGGCTTGGGGTTCGGTGCGTCGACAAGGCGTGCCTGTCGGTTGAGAGGGGCTCGATATGAAGAAGAAGCTTGCTCTGTGGCTTGGGGGTCCGGTTGCAGCTGTAACCGCTGTCGTGGCAGGGACGGTCATCGTCGCGCCGGCGGCGCATGCAACCCCGGCGGACTGTGAAACGTTCCTGCGTGCTCATCACTACGTGGTTGGGCAAAAGGTGAAGACCGCTTGCAAGCTTGCCGAGGGGGGGAGTGGTGTCGCCAAGCTGACGTGCAAGGTGATGCTTAAGGAGATCGGCGTGAAGAGCGGAGACGCGGACACGGCTTGTAGCTTGAGCTCGAAGTAAGGCTAGGGCGTGCCCATGGTGCGGGGGGGCCCCCCCCCCGGGGGGGGGGGGGGCCCCCCCCGGGGGGGGGGGGGGGGGGGGGGGGGGGGGGGGGGGGGGGGGGGGGGCCCCCCCCGCGCGGGGG
>NZ_JBEHZD010000106.1:0-17775 GCF_040240285.1 Streptomyces sp. HSW2009
CCAGCCCGTGCCCGTCGTCCGCGTCCCCCTGCCGCGGGGGGCGGGGCCCGGCGGGCCCCCCCGCCCCCCCCGCCGCCGGGCGCCCCCCCCCCCCCCCCCCCCCGGCCCCCCCGGCCCGCCCCCCCCCCGCCGGCCCCCCCCCCCCCCCCCCCCGCCGCCCCCCCCCCCGGCCCGCCCCCCCCCGCCCCCCCCCCCCCCACCCCCCCCCCCCCCCCCCCCCCCGACCGGTCCGCGATCGCGGACCGGTACGCATCCAGCAGGCGCTCCAACCCGACGGCCGGGCTGAAGTCCTGTTCGTAGCGGCGCCGGCCGGCGCGGCCGAGCTCCCGGTTGCGGGCCGGGTCGGCCGTCACCGCACGCAGGCAGGCGGCCAGCGAGGCCACGTCGCCCGGCCGGTGCAGCAGCCCGCTCACCCCGTCGTCGACGAGCTCGACGAACGCGCCGTGCGCGGCGGCCACCGCCGGCACCCCGGCCGCCATCGCCTCCACCACCACCAGGCCGAACGTCTCCAGCGCCAGCGAGGGCGCCACCACGGCCACCGACCGGGCGACCGCCTGCTGGCACTGGGCCGGGTTGTACAGGCCGACGTACCGCACGTCGTCCCGGCCCGCTGCCCAGTCCTTCACCTCGTCCGCCAGTGGGCCGGCGCCGGCCAACACCAGCGGCACGCCCACCCCGCCGGCCGCCGCGAGCTCGTCCCAGGCGGCCATCAGGAGCCGCACCCCCTTGGCCTCGGCGAGCCGGCCGAGGAAGAGCAGGTGCTCGCCGTCGCCGGTGCGGCAGCCGCCCGGGTCGGGCACGAAGTTGTGCTTGACCGTGAGCCGCTCCGGCGGCATCCCGGAGCGCACCAGCACCTCGCGCTGTGCCGCCGAGATGCAGAAGAACCGCCGCACCCCCGACCACCAGCGGCGCCGGTTGACGGTCAGGCTGACCGCGAGCGGCACCGTCGCCAGGCGCGAGTCGCGGTAGCAGCCGTGCCGCACGGCCGGCAGCGGCACGGTGGAGCCGACGCACTCGGTGCACAGCCGGCCGTCCCGCTGGAGCGTGCCCGGCGGGCAGATCTGGGTGTAGTTGTGCAGCGTGGCGACGGCGGGCACGCCCGCGTCCGCGCAGCCGGCGAGCACCGCCGGCGACAGCAGCGGGAACACGTTGTGCACGTGCACCACGTCCGGCCGCTCCGCCCGCAGCCTGGCGGCCAACTCGGTGCGGACCGACGGGTTCCACGGCACCAGGAGCGGCACCTTCGCCTTGCCCAGCAGCGAACGGTCGGCGATGTCGTCGCTGCGCCGCTCGAACACCTCGACCCGGTGGCCGGCCGCGCGCAACAACTCCACCTCCTGGTCGACCACCCGGTTCTCGCCGCTCGGCTGCGCCGATGAGTAGCGGTTGTGCACCACGAGGACGTGCATGGTTCAGACCACCTCCGGGTCCTTGGCCCAGCGCGGTGCGCGCCGGCGCGGCAGCGTGGGCGCACGGTGCGGCGGGGCGCCGCCGGAGGCCGCCAACAGCGAGGCGGCCACGGCCAGATGCAGCAGATAGGGCGAGGCGTCGCCGAGCCCGGCCTCGGTGTACGAGGAAATCCCGCAGTAGCTGATGAGGAAGATCGCGCAGGCCCGCTGGAGCGAGGGCGGCCGGAGCAGCGCCACGCCGCCGAGCACCAGGATGATCCCGGCGACCAGGCCGATGCCGACCAGCCCCTGCTCGTGGTAGACGGCCAGCCAACTGTTGTCGATCGGCAGCCCGTCGTACGACTTGTCGCCGAGGCCGGTCCCGAACAGCTTCTCGGTGGTCGAGCGCGGCGCCGCGAGCAGCGCGTCCCACACCTTGGCCCGGCCGGTGAGGCTGGAGAAGTTCTCCTGGCTCTGGCCGCGCAGGAACCAGGCCCGCAGGGCCGGTGCGAACCCCACCGCCGCGACCGTGGCGCACGCCACCGACCAGGTGAAGCACCGCCGGGCCGCGGCGCTGGTCAGCACCAGCGAGCCGATCGCCAGCGCCAGCCCGATGAGCAGCCCGATGGTGGCCGTACGGGTGTGGGTCAGCGCCAGCAGCACCAGCGTCGGCAGGGCGACCAGCGCGGCGCTGCCGCCGGTGGTCTGCCGGCCGAGCGCGAGCAGCACGGTCAGCCCGATGATGACCGCCGCGTACTGCCCGATCTGCGGCGGGGTGAGCGGCCACAGCGCGCCCACCAGCCGCCCGCCGTACAACTCGGGCATGGCCGCGCCCGGCGAGATGGCAAGGCCGGCGGCTGCCGTGCCGAGCACCACGAAGTACAGCCGGATGTGGCTCCGTACGAACCGGAAGCTCCCGTCCCACCAGCGGCTGACCAGCCACAGCGTGCCGATGAAGAGCCCCAGCCGGGTACAGCGGAACAGGGCGCCGAAGCCGGCCTCCAGATGCACGCTGGAGATCACGGCTGGCACAAGCAGCAGGGTCAGCAGGAACAGGAAGGCGCTGGCGCGGACGCGCAGCCGCAGGTTGAGCAGGAGCGCCAGCGCGAAAGCGGCGACCAGCGAGCCCATGGTGACCATCTGGATGAGGGAGCGCGGCAGCGGCAGGATGCTCTTCGCGCCGGCGGAGCCGAGCGTGTTGAGGACCAGCAGCGCCCAGACGACACTGACGGCCCGCGGGCTGCCGGTGGCGACGGCCGCCGCCGGTGGGGTGCCGGTGGGGCCGGCCGGGGTCGCGGTGGGGCTGCCGGGATTGCCGGGGCTGCCGGGGCCGGCAGCCCCAGAAGCACCGGAGCCACCGAGAGCGTCCGAGCCGTGGGAAGAACCGAGAGCGTCCGAGCCGCCGGAAGCCCCGAAAGCACCGGAGCCACCGCCAGCACCAGGCAACCCACCGCGGTGCAGATCAGCTCCCACCTCAACCACCCGCCCCGGCGTCGAGGGTGCTGCCCGCGTCCTGCCCGTACGGCTCGCCCCGCCACTGGCCGAAGCCCAGCACCCGGCTCGGGTCGTGCGCGACGAACTTCCACGGCCCCAGGTACACGTTGTCGTGCCACCGGTTGCGCTGGCCCCAGGTGATCGCCTTGGCCACCCGCTGGCCCTGGTAGGGCGACCAGTCGGGATAGGTGCCGTAGTTGGCCAGCACCGCCATCCGGTCGCACATCTCCCGGCACTTGAGGGCGGCCTTGTCCACCACGAAGCGGTTGTCGTGGATGTCCACCCGCTGTGTCTTCCACCGGCAGTCGGCGAACAGCGGCGCGCTGGCGATGCCCGGCCGCGCGCAGCGGTCGGTGCGCTCCACCAGGAGCGTGCAGTCACCCGTCGAGGTGTTGGCCGGGCTGTTGCAGAACCGGTCGGCGTTCTCGAACAGGGTGATGCCCGACCAGTTGTCCTCCAGCCTGTTCCGGTAGATCTCGATCTTGTCCGTACGGGCCCTGACCCGCGGCTCGCCACCGGACTCGGACAGGTAGAGCGTCCCGTACGGGAAGTCGTCGCCGCCGCCGGCCGCGCGCCGGCCCTCGACCCAGTTGTTGCGCCGGATCGCGTTGTTGCGGATGACCGCGTTGTAGCTCGTCTCATAGATCAGCGCGGCCCCGTCGTTGGCCTCAAGGGCGTTGTCCTCGATGCGGAAGTCGTTGTTGTTGGTGTCGGCCCACAGCCCGGTGCCACGGTTGTCGTGCACCCAATTGCCGCGGATGTCAGCGCCGTTGACGGCCCAGAACTTGATGCCGGCCGTGCAGCCGCAGCCCGGCTTGCGCCGCTCCCAGTCGTCGGTGTTGTTGCCCGTGACCTCATTGCCCTCGACGACCAGGCCGCGGATGGAGTCACCGGCCTTGTAGGCGTTCATCCCGTACTGGCCGTTCTCGCGCAGACAACTGTCACGGACCTGCTGGCGGGCACCGGCCATCAGCCCGGCGCCGGCGTTGCGCTGGATCGTGGCGCGCTCGATCACCCAACCGTCGGCCGAGTCGTGGTTGACGACGCCCTCGTTGTGCGGCGCGCGGAAGCCCTGCACCGTCAGGTCGCGCAGGGTGACATCGGGCGCGGTGCCGCCGAACGCGTACTGATTGGTCTTGCCGCCGTCCAACACCGCGCCCGGTGCCCCCAGATAGGTGTTCCCCTGCTTGGGCATGACCTGCGCGTAGCGGTGCCGTTCGAGCCGGTGGGTGCCCGGGCGCAGCCAGAACGTGGTACGCGGCGGGTTGTCCCGGGTCTTGGCCGCCAGGTCGTTGACGACCGTGGGGTCAACGGCCACCGCGCCCGCCGGCGGCCCGGTGGTGCCGGCCGCCGGTCTGTCGCACACCCGGGCCGGCGACCGGTCGGTGGACGAGGACGGTGTGGCGGTCGGCCCCGCCGCATCGTCCGATGTGCTCTCACAGCCGGCCACCGCGAGCAGCGCCAGCACCAACGGTGCCGCGACGCCCATCCGGTGCCGCCTCCCCTTCCCCAACTCTCCCCCTAGTCGCGGAACTTGAGTACGGTGCTGAACCCCTGCCCGCCGCCGGCCAGGCCGGTGCCGACCAGCGTGGTGCTGGGCTCCTTGCGGCCGAAGCCGGCCGAATACCAGCCGAGCGGTGGATCGCTCGCCCCGCGGTGCGCCCGCCACGCCAACTGGTCGGGCAGCTCAAGGACGGCAGAGCGGTCCTCGCCCTCCCTCGACCAGGTCAGCTCGGCCCGGCTGCCCGCGAGCTCCACGGCGACCGCGGGCCCGATGTGGAAGGCGAGGCGGGCCGCGAGGACGGGCCCGCGCACCTCGTCCACGATGCGCAACTGGCGGCTGGCAGCGGTCAGTTCGACCCGGCGGCGGTGGACGACGCCCTCGTAGCCGTCGTGTTCGGCGGACCAGTAGGCCACCCCGTTCCCCTCTGGGACCGCGGCCAGCACCCGGCTGCGGGCCTGCCGGGTCCACAGGAACGGGCCGCCGGACACCGACTGGTCGGCGCCGCCGAGCTCCAACGTGTTGTGGCCGATGGTCGACCGGAAGTACTGCCGCCACTCCGGCTGCCCGTGGTAGCAGAACGTGCCCGGGTCGGCGAGCACGTCGACCCCCTCGTGCCGCACCTCGACCGACAGGGCGTCCGCGTGCGCGTGCGCGGCGATGGACAGGAAGCCGTGCGGGCCGCCGTCGCACCGGCACCAGATCCCGCCGGGGCCGCGCAGCACGGTCAGCCCCGCATCCGCGAAGTGCGCCGGCCGGCGCGCCGGGCGGGCCACCGCAGGGCCGGCGCCGCGCGCCGCGTACGGCCTGATCAGCGCGGCCAGCAGCGGTGTGCGCACATCGCTGCCCGGCACGCGTGGCCACCAGTCGAGCCGGCCGAACACCGCGTCCCCGGTGGCCAGCAGCGAGCCCCAGCGGTCGGTGCCCGCGCCGTCCACGACCAGCCCGTGCCCGTCGTCCGCGTCCCCCTGCCGCGGCGGCCTGAGCCGGTCGTCCACCACGGCCGCCAGCGCATCGGTCATCCGCAGCAGCACCAGCCGCAGGTCCGCCGGGACCGGCACCCCGGCGGCGTCCGCCTCGGCCAGCGCGGCCAGGCCGAGTTCGAGCACCAGCCCGTGGTACTCGGTCGCCAACTCCCGGTTGAGTCCGGAGGGAAAGGTATTGCCGCGCAAGTGCTGTGCGAGCGAGCGCAGGGCCTCGGCCCGCCAGCGCGCCGAACTCGGGAACCAGCCGAACGCGCACGCCGCCGCGGCCTGCCCCGCCGCCTCGGCGATGACGTGGTTGTTCGCCGAAGAGCCACGGCTCGGGAAGGCGGCCAGCCAACGCTGGTGGTACCAGACCTGCCGGCGCGCCTGCGCGTTCTCCTCGAACAGCGCGGCGGCCCCCGACCAGCCGTCCAACAGCCGGCGCACCCACACCCAGGACAGCAGCCTGATGCCCAGCTCGATGCCGCTGACCCAGTGCACCGAGCGCAGCGGCGGGTTCGCCGCCCACCAGGACCGCAGGTGCGCCGCGACCCGCTCGGCGTACCGCTCGTCGCCGGTGAGCGCGTACGCCGCGGCGAGCACGGTCAGGTGGTGGTGCCGGGACGGCTCCCAGATCTGCTTGATGTCACCGACCGCGTCCTCACTGCGGTACGGCACGTCGAAGGCGTACCCGGCGGGCGCCCGGCGGCCCGTCTTCGGGTCGTACGACCAGTCAGGATCGACGAGGTCATCGCGCGCCACCCCGAAGTACTCGGCGTGCCCGGCCAGCAGCTCGTCCGCCGCAGCCACCAGCCGCTTCGCCGCGTCCGGCGGCACCGCGGCCAGCGCCCCGGCGGGCAGCGCCGCGCCGAAGCGGGCACCGGTCACCTCGGGGGCGGCCGGCAGCGCGGTGCGCCACCGGCGGCGGCGCACCGCGTCCGCGACCCGGCCGCCGATCTCCTGCGGCCCCATCCGGGACAGCCGCCGCAGGTACCAGCCCGTACTCATGCTCACTGTGCCCTCGCCAACGCCACCGGCGCACCGGCGACCAGACTGGCCCGCACCGCGAGGGTGGCCGCCGTCGTCGCGGCCAGCGACTCCACCGGGACCGGCATCGGCCCGCCGCTGCGCACCGCCGCCAAGAACGCGTTCACCTCGGCGCGCTGCCCCTTGTCCCTGGCCTTGGGCAGCCGCGAGCTGACCCACCGCTTGCGGCCGTAGACCGAGGCCCGGACGAAGTCGTCCAGGCGCAGCGCCCGGCCGTCGGCGATCAGGTCCAGGGTCTCCTTGGGGAAGCTGCCGGGCCCCGAGGTCAGATAGCTGAGGGTGGCCGTCGAACCGCCCGGGTAGCGCAGCAGGACCTGGAGATCCTCGGTGCCGGGGGCGGTCAGCGCGTACACCGACAGCGGGTCGGCGCCCAGCAGCCAGCTCACCGTGTCGATGAAATGCCCGCCCTCACCGACGAACCGGGAGCCCTCGGTGTCCTGCTTCAGGTACCAACTGCCGTGCTCCAGGCGGCCCGCGTTGACCAGGTAGCGGACGCTGGCCGGGCCGCTGCGGGGGCCGAACTGCTTCCTGGCCTCGCGCAGCAGCGGCGCGAAGCGCCGGTTGAAGCCCACCTGGAGCCGGTCGTTCCCGGATTCCTCCACCGCGGCGAGGACCGCGGCGAGCTCGCCCTCGGTCAGCGCCAACGGCTTTTCCACGAACACCGCCTTGCCGGCGAGCAGCGCCCGTCGGGTGAGCTCCGCGTGCGAGCTGTGCCGGGTGACGACGAACACCGCGTCGATCGCCGGGTCCGCCAGCGCCGCGTCCAGGTCGGTGCTGGCGCGGGCGAAGCCGAACTTGCGCTGCGCGTTGGCGCCCGACAGCGCCGTGGTGGTCACCACCTGCGCGAGCGTGACGTCCTCGCGCTCGGCCAGGTGCGGCAGCAGCATCGAGGTGGCGTAGTTGCCCGCGCCGACGAACGCCACCCGCACCGGAGCCGATCCGCGCCGCACGGGCGCCTTCCCGGCGGCCTGGTCGCTGCCGCGCCGCACCGCGGGCACCGCCACCTGCGGCTGCTGCGCGGCCTTCGGCCCGTCGCCGTCCGCCGGCCGGTCCGGGTACGCGAAGAGCACGGCCACGGCCTTCAGCTCGCCGTCCTTGAGGCGCTGGTAGGTGCCGACGGCGTCCGCGAAGTCGGCGACGTGCGAGATCAGCGGCTCCACGTCGACGCTGCCGCGGGCCAGCAGATCGAGGAAGCAGGCCAGATTGCGGCGCTCGGTCCAGCGCACGTAGCCGATCGGGTAGTCCCGGCCCTCCAACTCGTACTCCGGGTCGTAGCGCCCGGGCCCGTAGCTGCGCGAGAACCGGACGTCGAGCTCCTTCTCGTAGTACGCGTTCCACGGCAGGTCGAGGCGGCACTTGCCGATGTCGACGACCCGGCCGCGGTCCCGGCTCAGCCGGGCGGCCAGCTCGACGGGCTCGTTGCTGCCGCCGCCGGCCGCCAGGTACACCTGGTCCACGCCGTGCCCGTCGGTGAGCTCGGCGACCGAGCTGACCACCGTCGCCGACCCCGGATCGCCGCAGGCCACGGCGCCGAGCCCGGCGGCGAGCTCGCAGCGCACCGGGTCCGGGTCGACGCCCACCACGCGCACCCCCGCCGCGGCGAGGAGCTGCACCACCACCTGCCCGATCAGCCCCAGGCCGATGACCAGCGCCACGTCACCCAACTGCGGCTCGCCGCGGCGCACGCCCTGCATGGCGATCGACCCGACGGTGCCGAACGCCGCGTGCCGCGCCGCCAGCCCTTCCGGCACCGGGGCGTACAGGTTCTTGGGAACCCAGTTCACCTCGGCGTGCAGCGCGTGCTCATTGCCCGCACAGGCCACCAGGTCGCCGACCTTCACCTCGTCGATCCCGGCCCCGACCTGCTCGACCACCCCGCACAGCGAATAGCCGAGCGGCGTGTACGAGTCGAGCTTGCCCATCACCTTGCGGTAGGTGGCCGGCACCCCGTTGGTGGCCACGCTCTGCATGACCTTGGCCACCTGGTCGGGGCGCGAACGGGCCTTGCCCAGCATCGACATGCCGGCCTCGGACACCTTCATGAGCTCGGTCCCGGTGGAGATCAGCGAATAGGCGCTGCGGACCAGCACACCGCCCGGCTTGCACCCCGGCACCGGCACGTCGAGCAGCGCCAGTTCACCGCTCTTGTAGTTCTGCACAACCTGCTTCACCCGAGCTCCTCTTCCATCCTCACGGTCAGGCCGCCCGGCTCTGGCCGGAGCCAGAGGTCGCGTCGCGGTACCAGTACTCAAGGGTCAGTACGTGCCACAGATGCTTGGAGTAGTCCCGCTGTCCGGCGGCGTCCGCCGCCACCATCCGGGCCAGCGCCTCACGGCGCAGGAACCCGGACTTCACGAGCACGCCGTCGTGCACCACCTCGCGCACCAGCGGCGCCAGGTCCCGGCTCATCCAGGCCCGCAGCGGGGCGCTGAACAGGCCCTTGGGCCGGTACACGATCTCCTTGGGCAGGATCGAGGTGGCCGCCTCCTTGAGCACGGCCTTCCCCTGCCGGCCGACGATCTTGCGGTTGCCCGGCACCGCGAACGCCGCCTTCACCACCTCCACGTCCACGTACGGCACCCGCACCTCGGTGGAGGCGGCCATGCTGGAACGGTCGGTGTAGGCGAGGTTGAGGCCCGGCAGGAACAGCCGCGCATCGCCCAGGCACATCCGGTTGACGAAGTCGTCCAGGTCGTTGTCCCGGTAGACCTCCGCGTGCTCGCCGAGCACCTCGTCCACCGTGCCGGCCACCTCGGGGTCGACCAGGTCGAGCAGCTCGTCCCGGTCGTACATGGTGTAGCTGCGCCGGAACGCCGTCTCCTCCGGCAGCTCCGCGAAGGACAGGAACCGCTTCGCGAACCGCACCGACCGGTAGCCCCGGCGGGCGGAAGCCACCGGCAGCCGGTCCACCGCCCGGAACAGGCCGCGCCGCACCGGCCGCGGCACGCGCTGGTAGCGCAGCGCCAGCACGTTGGCCAGGTGCTTGCGGTAGCCGGCGAACAGCTCGTCGGCGCCCATCCCCGACAGCATCACCTTCACCCCGGCCTCCCGGGCGGCCGAGCAGATCAGATACGTGTTGATCGCGGCCGGGTCGCCGATCGGCTCGTCCAGGTGGTACGTCATCCGCGGCAGCAGGTCCAGCACGTTGGGGGCGATCTCGATCTCCCGCAGGTCCACCCCGAACTGCTCGGCGACCCGGCGCGCGTACCGCAGGTCGTCCGGCATCGCCTCGAACTTGGCGTCCTCGGCGCGGAAACCGATCGTGTACGCGGCGATCCCGGGCCGCTCCCGGGCGGCCAGCGCGGTCAGATAGCTGGAGTCCAGGCCGCCGGAGAGGAACGTCGCCACCGGCACGTCGGAGATCAGGTGCCGGCGGTTCGACTCCTCGATGACCGCCGCCAGGTCCGGCTGTCGGCCGCTGCGGGCCAGTTCCCGCCCCTCGGCGGCCACCTCCCGCAGGCTCCAGTACTGGCCGCGCTCCACCCGCCCGTCCGGCCGGCACCGCAGCCAACTGCCCGGCGGCAGCTTCTCCGCCTCCCGGAACGCACAGCGCGTATCGGGCACCCAGTAGTAGAGCAGCGAGGCGACCAGCGCCGCATGGTCCACCTGCAACGCCCCGCCACCCACCGCGGCCAGCGCCTTCAGCTCGGAGGCGAAGACCAGGCCGGCGCCGCGCCGCAGCAGGAACAGCGGCTTGACGCCGAGCTGATCGCGGGCGAGCACCAACTCGCCGGTGCGCTCGTCGAAGACGGCGAACGCGAACATGCCGCGCAGCCGCGGCAGACAGTCGGTGCCCCAGCGCCGCCACGCCTCAAGCAGCACCTCGGTATCCGAACTGCCCCGGAAGCGCACCCCACTGGCCGTCAACTCGGCCCGCAGATCAGGCGCGTTGTACAGCTCGCCGTTGTAGGTGAGGGCCAGCCCGTCCGAGACCATCGGCTGGGCGCCGGTCTCGGACAGGTCCACCACGGCCAGCCTGCGGTGCCCGAGGTGGACCTCGCCGTCACCGACGGGGTGGCTGTAGCGCCCCGTGCCGTCCGGGCCGCGGTGGGCGATGACCTCGGTCAGCCGGTCGGTCACGGCCTTCCCGTCCGGCCACCGGTACGTGCCTGCGATGCCACACATCTGCTACCGCGCCTCCTGATCGCTGTCCGGGACCCGCGCGGCCGGCAGCGGCGACCGCTCCGCCCGCTGCTGGCCCGCGCCGTTCTGCCGGGCCAGCCGCCTGGCCGCCAGCCGGTCCCGCTCGCTCTCCCTGGCCAGCCGCTCACCGTGACCGCGCAGCGCGGTGTGCAGCCCGTCCCACAGCGTGCCGTCGGTCCGATCCCGCGGATCGGGGTCGATCAACACCACGCCGAGCACCGGAACGTGCTGGTCGGCGAGTTGCCGGGCCACCGTGTGCAGCCAGGCCGAACTGCCGTGCCCGGCCCGTACGACGAGCATCGCCTGCGCTCCCAGGTGCCCCAGATCGGTCCACGCCGTGCCCGGCGCGAGGGAACCGACGCCGAGCCTGCACCCCTCCTGCGGACCGGCGCCGACGGCCGCGGCGCCGACCACGCTCACCCCCGCGGGCGGCTCGCCGCGGGAGAGCTCCGAGCGCGGCAGGCCGTCGACGAGGACCACCGGGCCCTGCTCCGCCAGCGCCTCCGCGACGTCGAGCGCGATGGCGCCGGCGCTGCGCGCACAGCCGAGTTCGAGCAGCGACACCGGCTCGCCCGCGCCGCGCACGGTGCGCGCGAGCGTCGCGGTGAGCTGCGCCCTGGCCACCTTGGTGCGGCGGCGCTGCCAACGCCCGCCCGCCCTGCGGCGCCTCCGCGGCGCCTCAGCGATGACGGATGCGCCCAGGTCCACCGCGATCTCCCGGCGCAGCACCGGACGGTCCGCCACCACCGTGGTCACCGCGGCCACCAGCAGGCCCAGCACCAGCCCCAGGACCAGCCCGATCGCCCCCTGCGTGACCAGGGCCTTCGGCAGCGAGTGCGGCACCGCGCGCGGCGCGTCCACGATCTGCGTACCGGCGATGAGCCGCGGCGCACCGGTGCGCGCCTCGGCGGCGCGCTGATCGAAGTCGGCGATTCGCGAGTTGAGTTCGGCCCGGCGGGCGAAGAGTGATTCGATGCTCGCCGCCGCCTTCGGGTCGCCCCCCGGGGTGCGGTTTCCGATCGCCTCGTTGACCTGCGTGAGCTCGCCCCGCATCCGGTCCCGCTGCTGGATGAGGGCGGTCGCCTCGGCCTGTGCGGCCTCCCGAATCCGGCGCACGTGGTCGGCGACGAAGGCGTTGGCCAGCGCCCTGGCCCTGGCCACCGCCTCCGCGTCGCTGGCGCCGGTCACCTCGATCTGCATCAGGTTGTTGGTCAGGCCCGCGCCCCGGTAGTCCGCCATGAAGTCCTCGGGCCGCTGCGTCGACTTCAGCGCCTGGAGGGCCCGGCTGGCGATCCGGGTGGTCTGGAGCAGGGCGACGTCGGTACGGATCAGGGTTCCGGTGTCGTTCGGCTGGTCCTCCCGGTGTGCGATCAGCACCTTGGTCACCGCGGACGGTGGCGGCGGCATGACGACCGCGAGCACCGCGCCGGCCAGCAGCCCGAACAGGGCCAGCGCCGACCACAGCCTGCGCCGCCTGCGCACCGCAACCACCAGCGTCTGGAGGTCGAGCAGGGGAGTGGGCGACGACGGGGCCGGGGCGCCCGCCGTTGCCGGCGTCCCCTTGGCGCCCGCAGCGCCCGCAGCGCCCGCAGCGCCCGTCGCGCCCGTCGCGCCCGTCGTGCTCGTCGTCACGCGGAACCCCCTGGTGCGTCGCCGCCCACCGCGAGGGCCAGGGCCTCGTCCGCGGGTGGTGGGTCGGCCGGACCCGCCGTATCCGCCCTGACCAGGCCCGCGACGACGACACCGACCACCTCGTGGCCGCCGTCCGCACAGGCCCCGGCGATGCCGCCGAGTTCGGCCGCGGACCAACTGCCGGCACTGAGCAGGACCACGGCACCGGACTCGGTCTCCCGGTCCGGCACCATCGGCTGGTCCACCGCGACCGCCACCACCCGCAGCGCGGGGAGCCCACCGCCCGACGGGCTCCCCTGCGGGGCGCTCGCCGCCTCCGCGACGAGCTGTTCCGCGGCCCGCCGGGCGATCTCATCGCCGTCCGGGACCAGCACCAAAAGACCGCGGGAGAGCGGCAGTTGGCTCCTCAGACGGGCGCAGACCCGCCGGTAGCGGAGCCGCCGGCTGGCCTCGTCCCCGTACGCGCGCGGCGCCGGCAGGTCCCACCGGGTGTCCATGCCGAGCAGCCGCCGGGCCACCGCCCGCGGGCCCTGACCGGCCGGCCGGTCGGCGGACCGCCCGGTGGCCACCTCCACGGTGCCGAGCAGCGAGGTGCCGAGCGCCGCGGCGATCTCGGACTCGGTGCGCAGCCGGCGCTTGCCCCGCCGGGCGGCGAGCTGCCACACGCTTCCGGCCAGCACGAACAGCAGCGCCCCGGCCACCACGAGCTGCCCCCGGGTCGGCGGCGTCGCACTGCCGGGACGGGTCGCGGGACCCATCACCACCATGCCCGCCTTGTTGGCCGCCGGGTCGACCTCGTCCAACTTCTTCATTGCCTCTTCCAGCGCGGTGCGCAACTTCTCCAGCGCGGTGCGGGCCTGCACGCTCTCCACGGTGCGGCCCGGGTCGGCCGCATCGGCCAACTCGGTGATGCGCCGGTTGGTCTGCGCCACCTTCTGGCGCAGCGCCTCGGGGCCGGTGACCGCGTCCGCCTCGCCGCCGGCGCCGGACAGCCGCGCGGTGAAGGCGACGAACTGTTCGGCCAGCCGGTCCGCGAGCCGCTGCGCGCGCGCCGGGCTCTCGGCCGTGCCCGACACCTTGATGATGTTCCCGTCGGTGGTCTTGGCGCTCACCCGGTCCCGCAGCTCACGACCGCCGACCCCGCTCCAGTGCAGCGAGTCGGCCACCCGGTCGACCACCGTCGAACTGGTCGCGATGTGCGCCTGGGTCAGCAACTCGCGCTGCTCCCACTGGCCCGGCAACAGCACCGAAGCCGATGCCGTGTAGCGCGGCGGGAACAGCACGGACGCGCCCAGGCCGAGCAGCGCACCCGCCACGGCCAGGGCGACCAGCAGCCGCCAGCGCCAGCGGAGCATCCGCCCGATGGTGACCAGGCGTATGGTGTCGTCGCTCAACGGCGCGGCCTCTTCACGGCCGGCCGCTTGCGGGCGCGCAGGGCCCCCGCCCCTGCGGACTTCCGGGCGCGACCACGACAGGCCGCCTCGTACGCGGCGAGCAGCGCGGCCTGCGAGTTCCGCCAGGAGAGCGGGCCGCTGACCCGCTCCTGGCCGATCTTGCCCATCGCCTCCCGCTTCTCCGGATCGTCGAGCAGCAGCGCCACCAGCCCGGCGAAGGCACCCTCGTCGTTGGCCGGCGCGTACAGCGCGGCGTCCCCCGCGGAGACGCGCGCCTCCCGCAGGTCGAACGAGACGATCGGCCGGCCCATCGCCATGTACTCCAACACCTTGTTCATGGTCGACACGTCGTTCAGCGGGTTGTACGGGTCGGGGGAGAGGCACACGTCCGCGGTGGACAGGTAGCGCACCAGGTCGGCGTCCGGGATGCGCCCGGTGAACTGGACCTGGTCACCGAGGCCCAGTTGCCCGGCCAGCCGCACCATCGCGTCGAAGGCGTCGCCCGAGCCGACGAACACCGCGTGCCAGTCCGTCCGCCCCAGGTCATCGCGGAGCTTCGCCAGCGCCCGCAGCGCGTAGTCGACGCCGTCCTGCGGGCCCATCACACCCAGGTAGCACAGCAAGTGGCGCTTGCCGCGCTTGAGTTCGGGCTCGGCCGGCACCTGCGGGAACCGGTCGATCTGGGGCGCGCTGCGCACCACGAACACCTCGTCGGGGCGCCGGCCGCCGCGGCGCACCGCCACCTCCTTGTAGCTCTCGTTGGTGGCGAGCACGACGTCCGCGGCCCGGTACGTCATCCGCTCAAGGGCGCACACCCCCCGGTAGAGGAGGTCCTTGCCGCGGTCGAACCGGGACAGGTACAGCTCGGGCACCAGGTCGTGCTGGTCGAAGACGAACCGCGCGCCGCGCCGCTTGAGCCACAGCGCCGGCAGGAACAGCAGGTCGGGCGGGTTGCAGGCGTGCACCACGTCGACCGGGCCCACGGCGCGGGCCAGCCTGGCCGTGTGCCAGAGCGCCGACCCGTACTCCCGCAGGTAGCCGGCCGGCCCGCCGGTCGCCGCGCGCAACGGGTAGCGGTGCACCCGCACCCCGTCGATCTCCGCGTACGCCTCGGTGTCCCGTTTGCTGCCGCGCGGGCAGATGACGTCCACCGTCCAGCCCGCGTCGCGCAGCGTCGTGCACTCCTGCCACACCCGCCGGTCGAAGGGCACCGACAGGTTCTCCACCAAGATCAGCGCGCGTCGGTCGGTCCCGGCGCCGCTGGTCGCATTACCAAGCAAGGCCCATGTATCCCGGTTCGGCCCGGCGCGCGTTCGCGTCGGGAAGGTGGACGAGGTCGATGAGGTCGGGCCCGGCACCGCGGGGCAGCTCCGCCAGCACGGCCGGATCGCTGGTCCCCACCAGGCACACCTCGGCGTGGTCGAGGACCTCGGTGACGGAGTCGGCGAGCAGTTGCGCCAGGTGCGGCAGCCGGGTCTCGATGTACTCGCGGTTGGCGCCCAGCAGCCGCGACAGGCTGACGTTGGCGTCGTAGATCCGCAGGTCGTAACCCTTGCCGAAGAGCCGCTCGGCCAGTTCGACGAGCGGGCTCTCGCGCAGGTCGTCGGTGCCGGGCTTGAAGGAGAGGCCGAGCAACCCCACCCGCCGCTTGTCGGCCCGCTCGACGAGTTCGACCGCCCGTTGCAGATGGGCGGAGTTGGACGGCAGTACGTGGGAGAGGATCGGCACCGAGACGTCCGCCCGCTGCGCCGCGTGCACCAGGCTGCGCAGGTCCTTGGGCAGGCAGGAGCCGCCGAAGGCGAAGCCGGGGCGCAGATAGGCGGGGCTGATGTTCAGCTTCCGGTCGGCTAAGAACACGTCGATCACCTGGTGCGAGTCGACACCGAGCGCCTGGCACACCGCACCGAGCTCGTTGGCGAAGCCGATCTTCAGCCCGTGGAAGGCGTTGTCCGCGTACTTGATCGCCTCGGCCGTCGGCACCGGCACCCGGAACACCTCGCCCGGCAGCCCGGCGTAGAGCGCGGCGACCGCGTCCCCGCTGGCCGCGTCGAGCTCGCCGATGACGGTCTTCGGCGGGTCGAAGAAGTCCCGGACGCTGGTGCCCTCGCGCAGGAACTCCGGGTTGACCGCCACCCCGACGTCCACCCCGGCCGTGCCACCCACGTACTTCTCCAGGATCGGCACCAGCAGGTTCAGGCAGGTGCCGGGGAGCATGGTGCTGCGGAACACGACGGTGTGCCGCCCACCCCGCTCGGCCAGCGCCGCGCCGATCTCCTCGGTCACCCGCTCCAGGTAGGTGGTGCACAGGCTGCCGTTGGGCTCCGACGGCGTGCCGACACAGACCAGGGACACCTCGCTGTCCGCGATCGCCTCGCGCACCTCGCGGGTGGCGCGCAGCGCACCGCTGCCCACCACCTCGGCGATGAGCTCACCGATCCGCTCCTCGACCACCGGCGCCTTGCCGTCGTTGACCAGGTCCACCTTCACCTGGTTCACGTCCACGCCGATGACCTGGTGTCCCAGGCTGGCCAGGCACGCGGCCGACACGCAGCCCACGTAGCCGAGCCCGAAAACGCTGACCTTCATGACCTGTCTCTCCCCCCAGGCAGGCCCGACGGGCCTGCGGTTCGCGCGCCGGCCGGACCACGACCGCCGCGCATCAGTAGGCCCCCTGCCCGTGCAGCACCGCACGCAGCGTCTTCCACAAGATCACCGTGTCCAGGGCGAGCGACCAGTCCTCCACGTACCGCAGGTCGAGACGGACCGCCTCTTCCCACGGCAGGTCGCTGCGCCCGCTGATCTGCCACAGCCCGGTGAGCCCCGGCTTGACCAGCAGTCGCCGCCGGATGTCGGGGCCGTACGCTGCGGACTCCTCGGGCAGCGGGGGCCGCGGGCCGACGAGTGACATCGATCCGGTGAGTACGTTGACGAGCTGTGGCAGCTCGTCGATGGAGTAGCGGCGCAGAGCTGTGCCCACCCGGGTCACCCGCGGGTCCCGGCGGAGCTTGAACAGCAGCCCCGCGCCCTCGTTGCGGTCGGCCAGCTCGGCCCTGGCCCGGTCGGCCCCGGCGACCATGGTGCGGAACTTGTACAGCGTGAACTCGCGGCCGTCCTTGCCGACCCTGCGCTGCCGGTACAGGGCCCCGCCGCGGCTGTCGATCACCACGAGCAGCGCGACGACCAGCATCAGCGGTGCGAAGAGCAGCAGCAGGAGCGCCGAGCCGAGCCGGTCGACGACCTCCTTGACCACTCGCCGGCCGCCGGTGAAGGTCGGCATGCTGACCCGTAGCAGTGGCAGCCCGAGCACGGTGTCGACGTGCAGCCGCGGGCCGGCCACCTCCATCAGCACCGGGGCCACGACCATGTCGGCGTCGCTGCCCTCCAGGTTCCAGGCCAGCCGTTGCAGCCGGTCAGGTGACCAGTGCGGGTCCGGGGTGAGGGCGACGACGCGGTAGCCGTCGCGGTGTACGTGGCTGGCGACGTCCGTGAGCTGGCCGATCACCGGCACCCCGGCCACCTCGTCACCGCCTTGCCCGTGCCCGTCGGTGGTGCAGACCGCCTCCACCCGCCAGCCCAGGTGCGGGAACTTACGGGTACGGGTGATGAGGTCGTGCACGGTGGCCACGCTGCCGGCCGCGAGCACCGGCCGCAGGCATCGCCCCTCCTTGCGCTGTTTGTGTAGCCACAGGCGCAGCAGATAGCGCGCGGTGATCGTGGTGAGCGCGATCGCCGGCACCGCGACGAAGATCCAGAGCTTGATGTTGTGCGAGGTCAGGGCGATGCCGCCGAGGGCGAGGACGACGGTCGCCAGAAACAGCGAGCGTCCCAGCCGGCGGAATTCCTCGGCGCCCTGGCCCAGTACGGCCGGCGCCCACGATCGGCTCACCGCCAGGGCCGCCAGCACCAGGAGTTCGGTGCCGAAGGCGAGGATGCCCCATTTCTCGTGCCAGTTGGCGGCGTCCCTGGCTCCGAAGAAGTTGCCGATGGACGCCACGACGAGGGCGGTGGCCACGGCGTCGCTGATGATCACGGTGCGGCGGTACCGCTGTTCCCACTCGATCGCGGGTTGGCCCGTCGGCCCGTTCGTCAGGTGCCCGTGCGCTGATGCAAACGGGCTGGCTAATTCCCCCTGCTGCACAGAACCCCCCCAGGTCCCCAAAGGTTGGACGTGCTCGTCTCAGACCGTTCCGCTCGCAGGGGGCCCCGCCCCC